>JAUPWD010000080.1 GCA_030916685.1 Patescibacteria group bacterium | reverse complement strand
CCTCACTGAATCATCAGCCATCGCTACTTCTACCAATACCACTCCTGACTACACCTTCTCTACCACTGAAGGAGGCACTCTCACCTATGGAGGAGACTGTACCTCATCCACTACCACAGCCACATCAGGGAGTAATACCATCACCTTCTCCACCCTCTCCGTAGGCACCCACACGAACTGCACGATCACGGCAACGGACTCCTCAAGCAATCCAAGCACCCCCCTTGCTGTCACTTCTTTCACTATTACCGCTCCAACCGTCACCTCAAGCAGTAGTTCTTCTTCCTCCAGCAAGAAAAAGAAAAAGAAGAAAAAGAAAATCTCCAGCAAGATCACCTACAAGAAAGGAGAGCGAGTCGCTCCCTACATCACACTCCTCACTCCAAAGAAAGGAACCATCATCACCAAGAGCTTCGCAGTGAAGGCATCAGCCAGTGACCGATCAGGCATCCAAGCCATGTTCGTCTCCGTGAACGGTACCAAGAAGAAACGAGCGAACAATGTAGGCTCTATCCTCTATACCGCCAAGAAACTCAAAAATGCCACCGTCTCCGTATCTGCCTATGACACACTGGGGAATGTGAAGTCGGCCTCCATCACGATCACCAATGGGAAAGTGAGTGGGGTACGATATTATTGATACATTCAGAAATATCTCTAAAAAAATGCTACAATAATACCATAAACAAAAAGAAAGATAGACATGCTTTGGATTTTCATTTCAATATTCTCGTATTTTCTCTCCGCGGTCGTCGCGGTGCTGGATAAGTTTCTTCTTTCTGGTCGCATCGCATCCGCTGCGATGTATGCGTTCATGATGGCACTCTTCAGCTCCTTCGCCTTAGGATTCATTCCTTTCGGGGTGGAATGGTATGGATTGCGATTTGTCGGGGTAGCCATTATTTCCGGGTTTCTCTTTCTCTACGCCCTGGTCGCGTTTTATGCTGCGGTGCAAAGAAGCGAGATTGCAAAAGTCGCCCCGCTCGTCGGAGTGGTGGTCGCTGTCGCATCATTTCTTATCACTCTGGGAGCACGGCTTTTCCAGGGGAATCCACTATCGCTCAGTCCGGAGATATTGCTTGCCTTTTCACTCCTTGTCGGTGGAGCGCTATTCATCTCTTTTGATCTCCCGTTGAAGAAATCCGATACGGTACCGAAGACAGCTCTTCTTTCGGGAGTTCTCTTCGCCTTCTCAATCGTTCTTTTGAAGGTTTCTTATGGGGAAATGAATTTTGTGAATGGCTATTTCTGGTCGCGTGCCGGGATGTTTTTCGCGGGGTTCTCACTCCTTCTCGTGCCTGTTTTTCGGAAGGAGATTTTCTTTTATTCCACGCAATTTTCCGAACCACATCCGCATCACGCCATGACGGGATTTCTCTTTGGTGTGAATAAAGTGAGTGGAGGGGTGGCAGCATTCCTTCTCGCCTATGCCGTTTCTATCGGACCACTCTCTCTCGTACATGCCTTGAATGGAACGCAATTCGCGTTTGTGTTTATTCTCTCACTGGGACTCTCCTTTTTCTTTCCGAAGATTTACGGGGAGAAGCTTGCTTTCAATGATTGGGTGCAAAAGGCATTGGCATTGGGGCTTATTATTCTCGGTATTTGGTTATTGTCGGTAACCGGAAATACAGCCGCGCTACTCTAATCCTCAGTATCTAATATCTAATATTTTCCCCTCATATGAGTTTTCAATCCGCGAAGCATTTTCTGAAGATCGTGTGGCTTTTTGTTGGATCAGCTATCGCCTTACTCCTTCTTCTTTTCGGGTATTTCAATCTACCTGGCCCAAGTCCTCGGGAGGATGTGTCCCTCGGTATGACATTTTCGAGTCGCTATGCGGAAGCACTTGGTTTGGACTGGAGAGAGACCTACATCGCCCTTCTTGATGAAGTGGGAGTGAAGAAGATGCGATTGCCGGTGTACTGGGATCTCGTGGAAAAAGAGCGTGGGCAATATGATTTTTCCGATGTAGACTGGCAGCTTGCTGAGGCGAAGAAAAGAAATGTCGAGGTGATTCTCTCTATCGGACAGCGTGTACCGAGATGGCCGGAATGCCATATTCCGGAGTGGGCAAATGAAAGTGATGCGATTCGGAAACAGGCTCTCTTCAAGATGCTCCGGAAATCAGTAGAACGATATCGAGGTCATCCAGAAATCGTGAAATGGCAGGTTGAAAACGAACCATTCCTCGTCTTCTTCGGTATCTGTCCGAAATTTGATGCCAATCAACTCGAAGAAGAAGTGGCTCTCGTAAAATCGATTGATCCGACGCGTAATGTTATGTTGACAGATAGCGGCGAGCTCTCGCTCTGGTTCCGGGCGGCGAGTCGAGGAGATGAATTTGGGACGACCATGTATCGCAAGATTTACAAGCCAGGAACAGGTTATGTGACCTATCCGCTCGGACCGAACTTCTTCCGCTTTAAGGAAAAAATTACCAGGTTGCTCACGCATCAGGAAAATTTTTCTGTCATCGAGTTGCAGGCGGAGCCATGGGCGAATGGATGGGTGGCTGATGCCCCTCTCGAAGAACAGTGGAAGACGATGGATGAAAAACAATTACGAGAGGTTGTGATCTATGCGAAGCGAGTCGGATTTGGAGAGATATATCTCTGGGGTGGGGAATGGTGGTATTGGCTGAAGGAAAAGAAAGGACATCCTGAAGTATGGAATACGGCGAAGGAGCTTTTTCGCTAAGGCGAAGAAGAATTTCTAATTTACAATTTCTAATTTCTAAACAATTATCAATGTTTTAATTTCAAAATTAAGAAATTAGGTCATTGTTTGAAAATTGAAAATTAGGAATTGAAAATTATTAATGCTTGGTATGTCTCAAGACTCTCAGCTCATCTTCATTCTCCATGATCTTCGAAGCGCCCATAATGTCGGGTCGATTTTCAGATCTGCTGATGGGATTGGGGTGGCGAAGATATATTGTGTCGGGTATACGCCGGTACCTGCTCTGCCAGGGAGACAGTATCTGACGACTGCGGAAAAAGAGCTGAAAAAAACAGCTTTGGGAGCCGAAACTTGGATTCCTTGGGAGAGCCGAAAGAATATCTCGATACTGTTATCCAAACTTAAGAAAGAAGGCTTTCAGATAGTCGGACTCGAAATCAATCAAAAGAGTATCGATTATCAGGATTTCAAACCGGCTGGGAAAGTTGCTCTCATCGTCGGGAATGAGATTGATGGCATTCCGAAAAAAATACTTGACCTCTGCGATGCAATTGTCAGTATTCCCATGCAGGGGAAGAAGGAATCACTCAATGTTTCGGTTGCGGGCGCTATTGCGGGATTCCATATTCGGGGTAAAATGAAGATACGCTGAATAACAAAAAATATGAAATACAATACACGGGATAAGGATTTTTTTTCGGGAGTTCGTATCGTGAGTCTGGTGGTGGGAATTTTTATTGTGACCGCCGTATTCGGTTTGGGGACGCAGGGGAGCGCGCCTCGGATTTTTGCCGCCGATATAAATCTAAATGTCGATAATGATGGCGTCGTAAGGGATTCTTCGGGAAAAATCCTCAAAGGGACGAAGATAGATATCCCTCAAAAGAGCATATCTGAGGAAAGTGCGCCTATTACTGATAAAAAAATCACGACACCGGTCGGAGTCACGAGTACGACTGTACAAGAAGATGTGAAAGCGGTTATTGCGAGTGAAAAAGTGACTACTGGCACTCAGAAGAAGCTTGATGCACGTTATCGGGTGGAGAAGGTGGAGCGAATCAGGGCGAATGCGCCTGGTAAAAAGGACATTGTGCGTTTTTCTGGAAAAGCAACTCCCAACACCTCGGTAACGATTTATATCTACAGTACCCCGACGGTAGTGGTGGTGCAGTCTGATGCCGAGGGGAATTGGTCATACGATCTGACACAGGATCTGGAAGATGGGGATCATGAGGTATTCGTCGCGGTGACGGATGCGACAGGGAAGATATCCGCCTATGGAGAGGGTGTCGGATTCGTGAAGACGGCGGAAGCTATTACCGTAAAGCCGGTGGCGAGTGCTGCAGTGATGGAGGAGAATCAATCTCCATTGGAGCGATCCCGGTTCGAGTATGTGATCGTCGCTTTCATTTCTATATTAGTGTTTTTCGGTATCGCGCTCATTGTTGTGAGTCGTCGTGCCGCCCGATAATTTTTTCACGGGAACTGTCTCTATGAAATTTTCAATTACGAAGTCGATTCTTCTCTTGGGCGTAGCATGTTCGGGGCTCGGATATATTTTTTCTGTATATGCGAAACAGGGACATGGGTTTATATTGGGAGATTCGAATGAGCTTGAAAGAACATTCGAATCATCTCCGGGTGATTTTCGCAATGAACAGGATTCTCGCTCTGATGAACGCTCTTATCGGGAGGAACTCAGTAAGAAGGAATTGTATAAACAACAGTACCGTGAAAAGAAGGTTGCTCAGGAGATTGTCATACCAAAAACAATAAAGGCCCCAGTGGTTCGTCCGGAAGAGAAGATGCCGAAGGTTTCCGATGAGGCTCAGAATGAAAAGAAAGACGTTATAAAGACGAGCATTCCGGAGAAGATCGGTGGGGATCAGAAGAAGAATGCTGATGAGGATGGTGAAAGAAAGCCTGAAAACGAGAAGCCGGTTGTTCATGCTCCTATTGCGATCAATACTCCGGGTGAAGTGACAATATCGACGGAAATCGATATTGAAGAGAACGAAGGTGTTCAGGAGGCTGGATTTTATTCGAAGGGTTCATCCGGGCAGGAGAATTACCTCGGAAAGGGAACGGAGGTTTCAAAGGGAAAATTTGAATACACGAATGATCTCTCGAAGCAGTTGTCGAATGGCGAACAGGAGCTCATCTTCAAATCCAAGAAAGAGAAAATCGGAAATAGCGGGGAGAAAATTGTTTCCGAAGAAACGAAGAGTGTTCCTGTGACGATGGATATTCGAAGTGATGAATTTGAAGTTGAGGTGCGAGAGGAAAAGAAGCGGGGGCTTATCGATGATTTGCGGAAATCAGGAGTTGATCCAGTGAGAATTTCAGAAATAGCCTCAATTCCAGCAGATCAGATCGCCTTTGTGAAGGAGATTGAATTCAAGGACTCCGATCAGGATGGCATTACCAATTTGGAAGAAAAAAACCGAGGTACGGATCCATTTTTGGCGGACTCTGACAATGATGGATTTCTCGATGGCGATGAGGTGAAAAATGGGTATGACCCGAAGAAGTTCTCTCCGGGAGATGGTCGCGATAAAGTTGCCTTTGAAAATCCGAAGGATGTTGCTGAGAAGGAGCGAAAAAATCCTGAGATCAAGACGGTTGATGCCCGCTATGAAGTCGGAAGCGTCGAGATAGTGAAGGCGTCAAAACCGACTGAAAAGGACAAAGTACGCTTCTCGGGAAAGGCGTTACCAAATACATTCATCACATTGTACGTGTATAGTGATCCAATCATCGTAACTCTGAAAACGGATGCGAATGGTAATTGGTCATATGATCTCGATAAGAATGTCGAAGATGGTGATCATGAGGCGTATGTT
>JAUPWD010000079.1 GCA_030916685.1 Patescibacteria group bacterium | reverse complement strand
CGGCCCGAGCCACATCGGTACCCATCGCTTCTCCATAAGAACGGCATTCGCGAATATGATCGCGAGGAGAGTTGCTTGGGCGGCTAGTGTATGGGTGCCGACCGGTATCGGTATACCGCTCCATACCTGGTATCCCTGTGTCGCATAGCTCACGAAGAGAAGGAGCATACCGATCCGAAGGAGGAAATAGACGGTATGGAGAAATCGCTTTTCGGTATCGTCGATTTTCCCATCAGCGATGGATTGATGAAAGAATGTAATGGCATAGGTGGAGGAACCCACCCCAAGTGTCATGCCGAGCGTATTTACGAAGATAATGAGGAGATCCATAGCGTATTGCTATATTGAATATGCCGACAGCATGGTATTGATGAACCAAGGGATGATGGCAGCGATACCGATGAGAGGAAGGACGAACATGACAATGGTCGCGATGAGCGTCCACTGAAAGTATTTTCGTGTTTTCTCGACGGATACGTAGATAGCGTCGAGCTTTTTATTCTGCGCGTCAAGTCTCGCGAGAAGTTCTGTATCCATACTATTTTGTATTACCAGATGACGAATCGAGTGAGGAGGAGAAGCCAAAGGACGACGAGTATCCAAAAACTCCCGACAAGGAATCGGCGACCACGGAGACGAAGCACTTCATCGGAAATAATTTCTTTTGTTTTGAAACCGAAGTCCCGATAGAGGAAGATCATTTCATAGAGGCGTACGATGATGACCCAGGTAATGAAGAGGGAGACGAGAATGCCTGCTCCAGGAAGCCAGGGATTAGCTAATTCGGCAGTTCCTTTTGCTGGACCGTTTGTGATCCATTTCACCCAGCCGTTCCATTTCATGACAAAGACATGGACAACTGTAGCGGCGATGACGAGCCGGAGACCCCATCGCTGAAGGAACCACCATTTCGTCCCATCCATGCGGGCGATAATGCTTTTGAACGAAAGTATGAAGAGAAAAATAAGGAGGAATGATCCGAGCATCCCCGCATCAAAGGGTATATTCAGGAAATTGAATTTTTCTTGAGGGAACTTGAGGGGGAGAAAAAAATAGGAAACAATCACATGCATGAGTGCGAAAAAGCCACCGACAATACCGATTTCTTTGCGAAACTGGAGCCAACTATTGCAACTTGGGAAGGATCGTACGATCGGTCCGATGAGGAAGGTGAATGCGAGAATCGCGGCACCGGTTCCGGCGAGTACTTTGTTTGCCACGTAGAGTGTGTCAGCGGTTGGCGGTGCGTCGAAGAAGTATCCGCGACGGAAAAGGAGATATGCCGAAAGAACGGTCGCGAGTGCAAGAGAGATAAAAAATGAGATGAAATAATCTCGCATGTTCGATGGCTTGTGCATGATCGAAGTGTTTAGTGTTTAGCCTTGTCAGTATAGCAAGCTTTCATGATGCGGAACAGTATTTTCCGATGGAAATTCAAACGGCGCCGATGTCTCCAATCGTGCGCCGTGGTGTATCCCTCTTTGGGGAAATTATTGTTGCTCTTCAGGAGAGCTATCGAAAATGTCATTGAGTGTCCGAAGGTGTTCCGGGCTCCCAATTTCCATTTTTTGCCGATTTTTTTGATCAGCTTCTTTGGCAGCTTCTTTGGCTGCCTGTTGTTTATCCAGGCCCTCCGCCCGGTATTTCTCCCATTCGCTCATGATGTTTCAGGCTTTATTAGCCCCCCTTACTTGTTGAAGACAGTATAATCATAGCATAAAAAACAACTTTTGTACAGAGGCCTGAATTTTTGTGCCTCACTTGGTATTTTTTCGAAGGATAATCGTAATACGATATAAAAAAACGAGCGGGCCATTCGGCGCGCTCGCGGGCGGTATGCTATTCCGGTTTTGGATCGCTTGGGGTATTGGATTGCAATTTCCCATCGCGATAGAGGGTATACGTGATCTTCTCGCCGTAGTGTCCTTTCATGGTGAGGCTTGTCGGAATGAGTCCCGTAGAACGGAGCCTCCGTTCCAAATGCCTCCAGGTGAGATTGCGAATTCTTTTCGTAACGAGTATTGCTTCTCCTTCCTCCTGGATTGCACCGGCTCGGTCATTCCCTTCTCGCCAGGTGGTGACGATCATGTTGCGGGGACGCCGCGCATCTTTCACAGCTTGTTTCTGCATGATGGACTCCTAGAAATCCTTGGGGCGGGAGTGAATCCTCTCGATGGTCATCGGGAGGGTGACCGCCCTCCGGCTCGCGGTGAATATCACGCGAAGCGAATTCGCCGGTTTCTGTGGCCTCTCGACGATTATCCGGGACTGAACATCGAATCCTTTCGAATGGAGCTTCCCCCTAATCTCACAGGGGAGATGCTCCAGATTGATATATCCGTGTTGAGCTCGGCGAAGGATTCTCCTCACGACCTTTTTCAGATATTCCGCTGTTTTTCTACGCGCACCAGGTGTCGGTGCTCTCCGCAGTTTCAGTTTCCTTTGAGCGCTCACGGGTATTCCTCCCTTGGGGTTGGT
>JAUPWD010000078.1 GCA_030916685.1 Patescibacteria group bacterium | reverse complement strand
TTTTTCTTGATCCGTTGATACACCATAGTCCATGCCACGCCGAAGATAAAGTGGAATTGCCTTTTTCTCGGCCGGTTCAACATACTCGATGTTTGGATCACTAAAGTCTGGATCTACGCACACTGTCTCCCGCGCATCTCTATCATCATGAATTGTTGTCCAATATTTACTTCTGTTGCCCTTGATTTTTTTCACTATTTCGACGAGACGGTCTCGATCAACGGCTACGCCATACACCCGATGAGAACCATGAAAAGCAAGTCCTCCGCTAGCGAACATTCGAACATTGGCAGGAAAGTCCTCGGTTAAATTTACTAGACCACCTATCCTTTTAGAAAAATTTGCAGAAAATACACTCTGCTGATGACAGTCATAGTCATAACCTACTTTTCCTTCCTGATCGGCATAAGTAAATCTCTCCACACCATAAATGAGTACCACCTCATTCGGCAATATCGGATGGTTATCCGCTAAGATATCCACCGGTGGAAAATAACCACTCGGTTTGTTGGTTTTCATTAACACGTCTAATTGTAAGTTCGTCTCTCCAGGTGTCCAAAGTGGCAAATCCGCCCTTGCTTTTGGATACACTTGATTTTTATATTTTCTGAGTCGCTCCCGGAATAGAGACAGTTTATCTGGGTTGTCGCCAACATCTTCCACAAGTTTCATTACCTCAAATAAGGTTTCTGAATATCTACGATACGCTGGCTCGTTCTCAGGAAAAATGATCGGGGCTTCTAGACCAAAATCTTCAGCGTTGCCATCCATCATCATCACGTCGAGATCCATTTCTGTCAGAGTCTTCCCGAGTTTCTGTCCTACTTCCTGAGCGCGAACATGCACATCGTGTTTTTCTTTATCCAAACTCAGTAATAGATCATTATCAGGACTTGCATGTTGCATGAGGTATCCTAAACGAGCATTGACTTTTTTTCTACGCTCAAGCAAGGAATAATACTCTGCCCGTAAAGTATCTCGGTTTTCTGG
Organism: Patescibacteria group bacterium; assembly: GCA_030916685.1. Next base: position 5,629 of record JAUPWD010000078.1, on the reverse strand, counting down.
TTTATTTTCTATTACTACAGGTTTTGGCGCTTCAGGATTCATATTGTTTTATTCCTTTCTCCATCAATGTACCCGATTTATCTTTTTCCCTGAAGAAAAAGCCGGTTCCGATAAAAGCATCACAGCACAATCGCTCATATTCAGTATCATCAATATCTTTTCCCTGATAAAAATACTTCCAATTACCTCCATAAAACCTGTCAACTTTCGATCGCCAATCAAGACCGGAAAACTTCTTACCTATCTCAAGCAATCGTCTGTCGCTCTTAATATCTTTCCATCCGTGTCTTTCATACAATCCGTAGAGCGCTCTCTCGGCATTTCGTTTCATTATTCCATCGTTTAACACTCCGATGGCATTTCCTCGCGAAATTAAAAATCTATTAATACCTTCGATTATTTCAGAGCCATTTCCCCTACCTCTTTGTGACTGAGTCACCTCAATCTCTTTTATATAAAAGACTTCCCCTATCCTTTCTGATAAATTCATGCCTTTGAGATGTTCAAGGGAGACGGCGCCGATCCTCGTATGATTCTCATCGTACACAGCAACGTTAAACGAATATTCAATTCGTTCGGCATCAGGTTCCTCAGATTTTCTCTGAGAAACAAATTTCTTTTTCCCTTCGATAGATGCGGAAAACTTTTCCATAATACGAGAAGTTATTTTTTAGTATATTATTTCAAATCCTGATTTCATAAACTCTTTCATTTATATGTTTCTTCATTTCTCTTTGATGCGAATTTAAACTCGAAAGCACGGTCTTTTTTACCAATACTCTTGGTAAAAAAGTTTCGAGTTTAACTTCAGTTTGTCTGCGCTGGCAGACAAACGGCAGCAAAGAGAAGTGAAGAAGAAACAATTATTCAAAATACATACACGACTTCGATATGAATCCTATTTCGCGATTGCTTCGGCCTTATCAAGCTTGACCGAGAGAAGCTGTGAAACACCATCAGCACCCATAGTGACACCATAGAGAAGCGATGCCTGCCGCATCGTCTCACGATTATGCGTAATGGCGATGAATTGCGTGGATGTGCCGAGATCCTGGAGAATACGACTGAAGCGTCGAGAATTCGCCTCATCAAGAGCAGCCTCCACTTCATCAAGTACTGCGAATGGCGGCGGATTATGCGAGATGATCGCGAAGAGAAGCGCGAGCGAAGTAAGCGACCGCTCCCCTCCCGAAAGCGAAGCTAGACTCTCAATACGCTTCCCCGGAGGGCATGCGGTGATTTCAATACCCAGCTCTCCTTCTTCAGGAGCCTCATCGGTACCCTGCTCTTCATCCCCTTCTTCAGTTTCTTTCCGACGAGGACGAATGCGGATTTTCTTCAATTCCGCTTTCCCTCCATTGAAAATCAATTGGAAATATCGCTCGAATTCCTGAGAAATATTTTCGAATGCCTCCCCGAAAGCATGATCGATTTTCGTATCCATTTCCTTGATCACCGTATCGAGCGACTCCATCGCCCTGCGCAAATCTTCCGATTCCTGTGTGAGGAATTGAAATCGTTTTTCCGTTTCGGTATATTCCTCGAGCACCAATGGATCAATACCACCTGCCTGTTCGGATTCCACTTTCAATCGACTGATTTCCCGTGTAAGCTTCTCTCGATCGCGAGATACGCCATCCCAAGTGAGACTCACTGGTTCCATATTCAATTCGAGCCGTACCTCGGCAATAAGATCTTCTTCTCGCACTTCCACACGCGCGAGACCCACCTTCATCTCATTCAAACTGTCTTTCTCCCCCTGAAGCAACTGATCTTTCTCGCGAAGCTCCCTCTCCAAATGGAAATATCGTTCCCGTGCGGCGCGACCTTTTTCACGCGCAACCCTGACCTCTTCTTCCTTTTCAAGGATATTTTTTTCAAGCTCCGACATCATCTTTCTGAGACGAGCATGCTCCTCATTCAATTCAGCGAGCTTTTCATCGATAATTTTCCGCTCCGCTTCGGGAAGGGAGATGATCTTCTTCTCCACGACCGATCCCTTTCCTGCTTTTTCATCAAGCTCATGAATGGATGCCGCTATCACTTGAGCATCCTTCGCGATCTCCTCCCATGAAGATGGATTTTCTTTTCCATCCAGTATCTTCGCGATGAGCATCTCCTGATCCTTGCGAATCCGTTCCAAAGCACTCCGAACATATGTGAGGTCAACCGTGATGACAGCCACTTCCTCGCGGTCCTTCTTCTTTTCTTCTTCAATTTGAATACGACCATCGATAACAGCCGATTCCCGTTCCCGTTCATTCTTTTCTGTACGAAATTTCGCAATCGCCTCGCTCAAAAGATCGATTGATCCATCCTCCTCCATCGTCCCGGCGAGAGCTTCCGTTTCTTTCTGCAAAGCCGCGACAGCAATATCGAGTGTCGCCACCCGCTCCATCGAACGATCCCGATCCTTCATGAGTCGTTCACGTTCACCATGAAACTCTGCCCAGAGAAATCCATAGAGTTCCATCTGCCTCCCGCGCAGACGCTCTCCAATCGTTTTTGCCTGAGCGAATTTCTCAGCCTGCCTCCGAAGATGCTTCAAATGCGGTTCTATTTCGGAAAGAAGCGTCGCCACTTGAATCAAGTTCTCCCGCGAAGAATCCATTTTTCGCTTGGCGCGATCTTTCTCGATCTGATACGGTTTCACCCCGGCCGCATCCTCGAAGAGCGATCGTCGCTCAACCGGTGTCGCTGCGAGGAGCGAATCTGACATCCCCTGCGTGATCACACAGTAGCTGTCACGCCCCACTCCCGCTCGCGCGAGGAGATCGACGACATCGAGTAACCGCACTTTATTCCCATTGATGAGATACTCGCTCTCGCCACTGCGATATACCTTACGCGTCACCGAGACATCCGTATATTCAATGGGAATTCGCTTGTCGGAATTATCGAAATGAAGCGTAACCGACGCGCTCCCCTGCCGTGCCTTTTTCCCTGATCCGGAAAAAATGACGTCTTCGGATTTCTTCCCGCGGAGATTCTTCGATGATTGTTCACCGATGGCCCATCGGATACCGTCCGCCACATTCGACTTCCCCGAACCGTTCGGTCCGACGATCGCAGTGATACCACATTTTTTCCCCGCTCCTACCTCACACTCAGGCAAAAAATCAAGCACCGTTTTATTGGCGAATGATTTGAATCCATTCAGTTCGAGACGCTTGAGATACATGAGTACAATTTCAAATTTTAAATTTCAAATTTTAAAACAAAAAATCAAAACGAAAATACCAAAAAACAGGATATTTTGAAATTAGCTCCAGTATATCGTTTTTCCTCATTTTAGACAAAAAAACAGGCCCCAGCGGAATCCGCCAAAGCCCTTGCGTTCACCAACCGGTGATCCTGATCCATTCAGCCCAGTTTCTCCGTACAAAATCCTTCGCCTGACCCCAGAGCACCTCGATATGCGACAGCAAGAGACCGAGAAACGCCAGCAGACAGACACCAATCATCATCCCATGAGCCGTAAAATCATTGTTCATGTCCCATCTCCTTCGTTTTGACATTGGTGAACAGAACCTCTACCTAGGTATCCCAGAAGAGGCGCCACAGAGCAGCAAACGTGTATGCTCCCGCAGCGATGGCAAGGACCGCTAAGATTGCAAGAAGAATATTCATTTCACCTCCCTTTACTGTGAGCAAGTTCTGTAAGCCATGTAAGGGCATTAGGAATTTCATTTGGTTCCGTACCGCAAACCTCATGCTGTCCATCCGGCGCTGCCGACGGAGAAGTCAACTTGCCTTTGGTACTTTGGCCATACAAGCGACCGTCGATCGGATGCGTCAGTTCTGAGCCGACACATGGAACATGAGATAAATCCTTATTCATCGTGTCCTCCTCATTTCTCTATCCGCATGATATGCGAATCTTGTTAAAGATATATATTTCTACCTCATTTTCCCCAAAAAAACAAGAAAGCGACTCTCTCGAATCGCCTTCTTATATTTTGCTGACTGTTAATTGCTTTTTGTTAATTGACTCCTTACCAGCCTTTCGCAATGAGGCCATTCTTCGCCGCCTCGCGCTGTGCCTCCTGTTTGGATTTCCCCTCGCCCTCGGCAACGAGTTCTTCGCCGAGATAAATACCCGAGACGAAATGCCGATCGTGATCCGGCCCTGATTCGCGAAGCACCCGATAATTCGGCGTCAGCCCGACTTTCTCCTGAGCGATTTCTTGAAAACGACTCTTCGGATCCGCATACGATCCTTCCTTCAAAACTTCCGGCAAATGTGAAACCACATTATCCATGATAAATACCTTGGCAGCGTCGTATCCCTGATCCAAATAAAGCGCTCCGATGATCGCCTCCATCGCATTGGCCAAGAGATACTGCCTGGCGCGTCCCAAGTCCTTCGCCTCGCCTTTGCTCATGAGAAGGAATTCCTCCACGCCGAGACCCTTCGAAATACCCGCAAGCATCTCTCCGTTCACCAGCGCCGCCCGCCACGAAGTGAGATCTCCTTCGGGATTCGTATACTCATGATAGAGATACTCCGTCACCACGAGCTCGAGCACCGCATCGCCGAGAAATTCCAAACGCTCATTATGACTCAATTCATAACTCCGATGCTCGTTCAAATAAGAGCGATGAGTGATCGCTTCCTGAAAAAACTTCGGCTCATTGATCATGATACCAAGCTTCGCTGCAAATGTTTCGTGTGAAAAGGGCATAATAAAATTTAATAACCAATGACCAAAATCCAATAACCAGTAAATATTCAGATTTCTAAAGAAAAAACGCCTTATGCGTTTTTCTTGACTGCTTTTTTAACAATCTTCTTCTTTGGTTCCTCAGCAGGTGTTTTCACGACTTCTTCAATAACTTCTTTCGATGCCGCTTCACCCTTTTCATTCTTCGAGACGGCCATGCGCTCGTGATGCTTCGTCGAGTCATCATCTTTCATCGGTTCGCCCATTTCTCGATAAATCGTCCCGAGCACCCCATTGACGAATCGAGGACTCGCATCACTTCCGAAGGATTTCGCCATCTCGATCGCCTCATTGATGGCGACCTTCGGTGGCACCTCATCATAATTTCCGAACATGAGTTCGAAAATGCCGAGACGGAGAATATTGCGATCCACCACCGCCACCTGATCGATTGGCCATTCCGGTGCACATTTCTCGATAAGCTTGTCGATGACCGGACGCTCCCGCAGTGTCCCGCGAACGAGCTTCACCGCGAAGTCAGCCTCCTCCAATCCGGGAGCGAACTCATCGATATTGTGACTCACGATCACATTTGCCTCCACGTCAGACTGCTCTCGAAAATCCCATTCGAAGAGAGATTGCATCGCTATCGAGCGCTGAAGATGACGATTCGCCATACGATTTTTATTTTAATTCTATTGGTAACAAATACTCAGACTGCTTCTACAAGAAAAAAACGAAGATGCGGAAGACCTGCCTAGGCCTCCTTCTTCTCGGCTTTTTTCAACTTTGGAGCTACTTGTTTCACGACTTCACGACCACGATAATTGCCACACTTTGGGCAAGCGCGGTGAGGAAGTACTGGAGCAGAGCACTTTTCACAGACCTTCACATCCGTCGGAGTCATCTTGAACTGCTCGCGTGCACGATCGCGACGCTGTTTGGTATGCCGTTGTTTCGGATTT
>JAUPWD010000077.1 GCA_030916685.1 Patescibacteria group bacterium | reverse complement strand
GCTATTCGCTCTGGAAAGATTTCGAGGAAAAAGGTGATCTCTTCAAACAATCCGTCAGGTCGCACGCGAGAGAAGGTGAGGACATTTGACAGGCATGACGACTTCTTCTAATATACCCCAGGAGGGTATATTTTTTTTGTAATACTATTTGAATATGACAGAAGAAAAGAAATCACCGATACTGTCCCGTATCGCTCGTATCGAAGGACAGTTGAAAGGAATACGTCGCATGGTGGAGGAGAAGAAGGACTGCCTCGATGTCATCGCGCAGATCTCGGCCATTCGGGAGGCGGTCGCGATGCTCGGTGTCGAACTCCTGAAAGACGACTTCGCCTGCAAGTGGGAGGGGAAGAAGAAGATCGATGAAGCGTATCTCAAAAGTTTATTCAAGATGCAATAGAATTTTTAATTTCGAATTTAGAATTTCGAATCAATTTCGAATTTCAGAATTTGAGAATGAAGATATTGATTCAAAATTCACAATTAATTTATTCAAAATTAGTATATGACCAATCCCTTTCAATCAGCGCAGTCGCAGTTGGCACAGGTGAAGGACATGATCAAGCTCGATGCGAATATCTTCGCGCGCCTCAATGTTCCGGAGCGCATTCTGGAAGTCGCTATACCGGTCCGGATGGACGATGGAACGACGAAGGTCTTTACCGGATTCCGTTCCCAGCACAACAATGCCCGTGGGCCGTATAAGGGCGGTATCCGTTTTCACCCGAATGTTTCGGCTGATGAAGTGAGGGCGCTTTCGATGTGGATGACCTGGAAGACCGCCGTGATGGATATCCCTCTCGGCGGTGGCAAGGGTGGCGTGATCGTGGATGCGAAATCGCTCTCTCCTCGTGAATTAGAAAATCTCTCCCGTGGGTATATCGCGGCCATTGCTTCGCTCGTCGGTGCGGAGACGGATGTGCCGGCGCCAGATGTCTCGACGGATGGACGTGTGATGGGATGGATGCTCGATGAATATGAGAAGCTGCTCGGACACCTCTCGCCGGGAGTCATTACGGGAAAGCCACTTTCGATCGGTGGGTCGCTCGGTCGTGATACGGCGACGGCGCAGGGAGCATTTTATGTTTTGGAAAGAGCCGCGGAGAAATTGCATCTTCCGAAGAATGCGACGGTGGCGATTCAGGGATTCGGAAATGGAGGAGGACACCTCGCGAGACTCCTTTTCGCCGCGGGATACAAGGTGGTCGCCATTGCCGATTCCAAATCAACGATTTATCGAAGCGAAGGTTTGAATATTCCGGAAATCGATGAGCACAAGAAGATCACTGGAAATCTCGAGACATGTATCGATTGCGAGAAATTGCCGAGTGAAGCGGTGCTCACGGTGCCGGCCGATATCCTCGTTCCGGCTGCGCTAGAGAACGCGATTCACAAGGATAATGCGCATCTCGTGCAGGCAAAATTGATCATCGAGATCGCCAATGGACCGACGACGCCGGAAGCGGAGGCAATACTCCTTGATCGGGGAGTGACGGTCGTCCCTGATATTCTCGCGAATGCGGGCGGGGTGACGGTATCGTATTTCGAGCAGGTGCAGAATGCCATGAATTATGCCTGGACCGAAGAAGATGTCCGGGTGAAATTGAAGGAAAAGATGGAGAAAGCGATTGGGGATGTCTGGGAGGAGAAAGAGCGGTATAATACGAGTGTGAGGCTGGGTGCCTATGCGCTCGCCGTCTCGCGAGTCGCGCAGGCGATGAAGGATAGAGGAAGGAATTAAATTCATTATTGAGTTAACGAGTTTTCGAGTTAACGGGTTATAGAGAGAGGAGTAATTTTCAACTCGTGAACTCGTTAACCCGTCAACCGGAAAATAGAAAATTATGATATACGATGTGATAGTGATCGGTGGGGGACCAGGTGGGATTGCTGCCGGGATTTATGCGACGAGGAAGCAGATGAAGACACTTTTTTTGACTGAGAGCTTCGGCGGACAGTCGACGGTGTCCGCTGGTATCGAAAATTGGATTGGAACGGTGAGTATTCCCGGTTGGGAATTCGCCCAGTCGCTCGAGAAGCATTTGCGCGCGCAGGAGGGAATCGAGATCGTCGTCGGAGCGAAGGCATCGGGAATTGCCGAACACAATGGTCACTATATCGTCTCAGCGACGAATGATGTTTCATATGAAACGAAATCGATCATTCTCGCGACCGGCGGACGGCATCGGCATCTCGATATTCCCGGTGAGGAGCAGTTTGTCGGAAAAGGAGTAGTATTCTGCTCTACGTGTGATGCGCCATTTTTCCGAAACAAGAAGACAGTCGTGGTCGGTGGAGGGAACTCAGGACTCGAAGCCGTCGAAGACCTCCTTCCATACTCGTCCGACATCACGCTTATGGTGCGTTCGGATGTGCTCAAGGGCGATGCCATCACTCAGGAGAAAATTCTCGCTTCCGAAAAGGTGAAGGTCATCTACAATGCCCTCCCACAGGAGATTCTCGGTGAGACGAAGCTTGAGGGACTCCGGTATCTCGACAAACTCCATGACACGTTGATTGATCTTCCGACGGACGGCGTCTTCGTGGAGATCGGTATGGTGCCGAATACGGAATTCGTGAAGGGACTCGTCGAACTTAATGAACGTGGCGAGATCATGATCGATCATCGCACTAAGTCGACATCTCGAGTCGGAATTTTTGCGACCGGTGATGCGACGGATGCTCCGTACAAACAGAACAATATTTCGGCGGGGGACGGTGTCGTGGCTGCGCTCTCGGCATACGATTATATCCGTCATCAGGTGAAGTAGAAGATTTGATGAATTGAATATCCTCTCAAGCAATATGCTTGGGCCGGTAAATTTCCAGCGAAATTTCCCTGAAGTTGAAGAAAAAACTTTTCTATCAGAATAGAAAAGACCATGCTTTTTTCTTCAAATTCGCCCAAGCATATTCTTGATAGGATTTTTTGTATGTACGATGGGATGGACAAAAGAGTTTTTCCATGCTATAATTGATGTATCAATGAAGAAAACGGGTGCCCAGTGGGACCCGTTTTTTCTTTGTTAGAGCCACTTTGGCTCACAGAAACAAAAATATGAACAAAAAAATCATTACAATCGCCTTTGTCTCCGTCGCAGTTTTCCTTTCCCAGGGATCGGTAGTTTTTGCTTCGATTACTCCGGCTGAAATCATCACTCTCGTTAATCAGGAACGCGAGCAGGCGGGATTGTCCCCACTGCATCGGAATTCCGTATTGGATGCTGCCGCAAGTGGCAAGGCGGATGATATGGCAGCTGAACAGTATTTTTCCCATACCTCACCGAAAGGGGTTACTCCGTGGGATTGGTTTCGTGGTGTGAAATATGAATACCGCTATGCAGGAGAGAATCTCGCTATTCATTTCCGTGATGCCGCTCTCGAGCATCGAGCATGGATGGAGAGCAAGAAGCATTGTGAAAATATCATGAGCCCGAAATATCTCGAGATTGGTTTGGCGGTACGTGAAATGGAATGGAAGGGGAAGCAGACGACTATCGCGGTGCAGATGTTCGGAACGCAATTGTCTGATGAGAAGGATGTGGATCTTTCGAAAAAAGCAAATGGAGCTTGTCCAAAATCGTATCCGTCGGTGCTCGGTGCTTCGCTTCCATCCGATAATAATGGCGGTATGGTCGGTGCGGTGTCGGGATTTCTTTCGGATATCGCGGCGCAATACAGAATCGATACCGGTCGTCTCCTTGCCCTCATATTTTTTGCAGGCGCGCAGTTGTCAGGATTGTTCGTGGTGCTCATGCTCGCGACGCATGAACGCTCTTTGCGAAAGTGGTAAACTCGTTTGAGCGATTTCCCTGTGACGTTCTGAAATACACATATAAAAAAGGTCAGAACGTCACAAGGGAATCTCTCGATTCCATGCCGGTACATTACAAAATAAATACAAACACAAAAAGGAGCTGGCTGTGAGGCCGCTCCACCCAAGCAAGGCTTATATTCTTCGCCTTGGTCTGATTCAAACACATATCAGACATATGAAAAAATCCCTTTTAAAAGGGATTTTTTTCATTGATTTATAGCCTCTTTTCCGCTATACTGCGAAAGTCAAAAAATAAACGAATTATTCATTATGGAAGTATTTGAAATTATCGGCGGAAAAAAGCTTTCCGGAGAAATCGAGGTTTCCGGGCTGAAGAATGCGGCGACTCCGATCATCGCGGCAACCCTCCTTACGACGGAGACATGCATTTTGAAGAATATTCCTCGTATCGAGGATGTGTTTCGAATGCTTGAGATCATCGAGAGCATGGGCGCGATCGTGGAGTGGCAAGGGGATCATACCGTCGCGATTACCGCCAAGGATATCGACCCATCCCGCATGAACATCGAGCTCGTGAAGAAGATCCGTTCTTCTATCCTTCTCCTTGGATCGCTCTCTGCGCGATTTGAAAAATTCAAACTGTATCATCCGGGCGGATGCGTGATCGGGGCTCGTCCGGTCGAGACCCACATGAAGGCACTCACGAAACTCGGGGTCACGGTGACCGGTATCGAGAAAGGATATGAAATCGATGCATCGAATCGCGCTTCGGCGACGATCGTACTTCGGGAAATGTCTGTGACGGCGACTGAAATCGCCATGATGCTCGCGACAGCGCTTCCGGGGAAAACGACGATTAAGATTGCAGCGGCGGAACCGCACGTGGAGGACTTGGGGAAATTTCTGCAGACAATGGGAGCGAAGATTGATGGACTTGGGACACATACGATCGTCATCGAAGGATGTCCGGAGCTTCGTGGCGTGGAGCACGAAATTATCCCTGATCATAATGAGGCGGCAACATTTCTTATCCTTGGTGCGGCGACGGGAAGTGAAATTACCGTCCGACACGCAAGAGAGAATCATCTCGACCTCGTGCTGGAGCGGATGCGCGAATTCGGGGTTTCATTTACGATGAAGGAGGATTCGATTACGGTCCATCCCGCGGAGAAATTGATGGCAGTGGCAAAGATTGATGCGCGAACCTATCCTGGTATTCCGACCGATGTACAGGCACCGTTTGGAGTGCTTGCGACGCAAGCAGAGGGGGAGACACTTATTTTCGATACGATTTTCGTGGGGAGATTCAATTATGTTCCGGAGTTGCAGAAGATGGGCGGACAGGCGACCGTGCTCAATCCGCATCAGGTGATTTTCCGTGGCCCAGTGTCACTTCGTGGGACGACGATCAAGAGCTTCGATCTTCGTGCTGGAGCAGCTCTCATCATCGCCGCACTCTGCGCTTCGGGAAAAACGGTGATTGAGGATATCTATCAGGTGGATCGCGGCTATGAACGGATTGAGGAACGACTGAAAAAGCTCGGCGCGGATATCAGGAGAGTGGAGAAGTAAAAGAATGATGAGTTTCATGAGGAATTAGGTATTAGATATTTGGTATTTTCAGCTTATGGCTTTCTTCGTACGGAAAATTGGAATCGATCTCGGTACGGCGAATACACTCGTATTCGTTCCAGGCAAGGGTGTGGTCATCAATGAACCATCGGTGGTGGCTATTTCTCTGTTCGAGAATAAGGTGCTCGCGGTGGGAAAT
>JAUPWD010000076.1 GCA_030916685.1 Patescibacteria group bacterium | reverse complement strand
CAAGCATGGCGCCGAACATACCGAAAATAGGCTGAAAAAATTCTCGGAAAGTATTCATGTTGGAAATGACTCCGGAAGGTTCTCCGGAATTGCTAAGAGTTTAAAAGTATAGAGAAGCTCTTGCCTCTTCTTTTTCTATTATCTAACATTCAGCGACTCTTATCAAGCTATCAGGCACAGGAAAGGCCTCATTTTTTCACTGTGTAGAGATTCTTCCCGGCGCGTTCAAAGAAAAGATTGAGATTAATGGAAATCGTCGAGCGCTTCACTTCGCGCACCTTCAAAACTTCAGAAAGGATTGCTTCTTTCGTCATCGGCTTTCCGGCCTTCTTCAGGATATCCGTGACGACATCCTTCACTGTTCCCTTGCGATACCCCCATTCGGAGAGCGCATAAATACCCCGCCCTACGAGGACGAAACTCGCATCCTTAATCAATTCATTGTGTACGGTCTGTGGATGTGTTTTTCGGCCGGTTCGATGGAGATGATACTCATCGATCAATCGCGCGATTTCACGAAAATGAAGCGGCTTGCCAACGGTCTTCAATACCAAACGTGCCTTCTCTCTCGTGCCACGGGGACGGATGTCGCTCCAGTGAGAGAGTCCCCACTGACCGAAAACATTTTCCAATACCTCGGCCGATACCTGAAGGAACCGGCGGAGATTTTCCACGGTGATATCCGGATGTTCTTTTTTCAAATGCTTGAGGAATTCCTCCCACTCGAGCACCTTGCCAGCCTTCCCGAGTACGGTTTTCGCGTTTTCATGGATAGCCTCCCAATTTTCGAATGAGAAATCAGCCAGCACATATGCTCTTTTCCGATTCTTGTTTTCTTTTTCATGTCGTACGGTCGGAAGACATTCCAAAAAAGCGAGGAGTGCTCCGGCCTCCCGATCATCGCCATTCGTCAATTTCTTCTTCAAAGTTTCGGATTCCAAAATACCATCGCTCTCCCGAAGCGTCGATTCGATGAGGTCCTTCACTGACACGAACAACGGATGATCCTTTTTCTGCCGAACCACACGCAAACCATGCTCCACCACCTGGCGAACACGCTCCCGAGTAATGCGGTATGACTTCCCGATTTCCTCAAGTGTCTTCGCTTCACCGGAAATGATTCCGAAACGAGCTTCGAGGATATCGCGACTCCGATCCGGCATTCCCTGAAGAAGTTCCGTCAAAGCGGAAACAAAAGAAAATGCGCTTTTCTCCAGAGCGACGGTATGGGTTTTTTTCTTTGATTCAGCCATAGTATTTGGATTCTTTAGTAAGTCCATATACATTACCGCATATTCCTCTATTTTGTCAAGGATTCCAGCGGGACCAAAAATATGGCTATTTCGACACCATGAGTTTGTGGAATTTTTTCCTCAATTTCGCGAGCTTCGGAGAGATGATGGTCCGACAATATGGCTGTTCCGAAAAGCGCTCGAAGTATCGTGAATGTCCCACTTCGGCAGGAAAGAAAATATCCAATTTCCGTACCTCCGTCACGATTGGATGATCGAATACTCTCTCCTGTTCGAGTCGCTGTATATATGAAGATATTTTTCCCCGCTCTTCCTCCTTTGAAAACAAGATAATCGAACGATACTGTGTTCCGATATCATCCCCCTGACGGTTCAGCGTCGTCGGATCATGTATGGCGAAAAATACCGAGAGAATTTCTTCAAGCGTAATCTCATTCGCGTCGTACATCACCATCACCACTTCGGCATGCCCTGTATCCCCCTGACATACCATTTCGTAGGTCGGATGAGACACAGTGCCACCAGCATAACCCGATGTCACAGATTGCACACCCCGAAGCATCTGAAATGCCGCCTCCGTACACCAGAAGCATCCACCACCCAACACGATGATTTCATTTCTTTTATTCATAATGTTTTTCAAACAAATCTTTCTTCATACTTTTCTTTGACCACAAAGAAAAGGTAACAAAAGAAATTCTCTCCTGCGAACGAATCGAGAAATTCCGACTCACCTAATGGAATTCTCCATGGAGCGTTTCACTTCCTCTCTATAGAGTATCCTGTATCCATAGTGAGCCTGGAATTTCTAGCGATTCTTATCGCGCGGAGACCCAGGGACCAAGCGAGAGAAAAAATCTATCATTTCCCTTCCTCTTCTTTTTTCTCTTGATTCCGATCGGTAACATGCATGGTGAGTGCGTCGGTAACGGTCGAGCGTGACAGAGTCTTCTCTGGACAGCTCCCCGTTCGACGGGACGAGCACACTGCATGTTCGAGAGGGATCAACGAATAAAAAAGGGGATGGGAAATCAATCAGTAGAACACTCCCATACATTACTTTGGTATAAATTTCAAAGAAAGTGAGTTCACGCAGTGCCGCGTATTCTTCGCTGTGAGCATCTCACCCTCGAAAATATGCCCCAGGTGTCCACCACACTGCATACAGGTGATTTCCGTCCTGCTCCCATCGGCATCGACAGTGCGCTTCACCGCACCCGGAATCTCCTGATCGAAAGACGGCCACCCACAGCCCGAATGAAACTTCGCATCGGAAATATACAGCAGTGAGAGACACCGCCGACACACATACGTGCCCTCGAGAAAAAAGTCATCATACTCCCCTGTAAACGGCGCCTCCGTCCCTTTGCGAAGTATCACATTCTCTTCTTCAGATGTGAGGATTTGATAGTCCATAATAAATCCATTGTATCATGCATAAAAAATACCCCGAGATAAATCGGGGTATTTTTGAAAGCTGAAGATTAGTCAACGAAAGTGAGAGCGATACCACTCTTATTCCCGCGACCGGTTCGTCCGATACGATGCACATAGTCATCGTACGTTTCCGGCACTTCATAATTGATCACGTGCGTCACATCAGGAATATCGAGTCCGCGGGCGGCCACATCGGTCGCACAGAGGATATTCACTCTCTCCTCGCGGAAATTCTTGAGAGCGCGCTCTCGACTCCCCTGTGTCTTGTCACCATGAATGGCATCCGCTTTGAATCCCCGATCCTTCAGATTGATCGCAAGCTTCTCCACACCATGCTTGGTACGTCCGAAAATGATCACCTTCTTCACCTCCGGCTGATTGAGAATATCGTGCAAACGCTCAATCTTCACTTCGCCCGGCTTGAGACGGACGATGTCCTGATCGACGTTCTCCGCGGTCGCACGGGTCTTCACCTCGATACGAACTGGGTCCTTGAGAAATTTCTGAGAAAGATCCATGATCTCCCTCGGCATGGTTGCAGAGAAGAAGAGAGACTGACGATCCGGCATGAGGATATCGATGAGCATCTTGATATCCTTCACGAATCCCATGTCGAGCATGCGATCCACTTCATCGAGCACGACATTGTTGAATTTCGAGAGATCGAGCATCCCGCGTTCCTGCACATCCTTGAGACGGCCTGGGGTTCCAATAACGAAACTTGGGAAAGCAGAGAGATTTCGCGCCTGTTCTCGAATACTCGCACCACCAATGACGATAGCCGAACGAAGTCCCGATCCCTTGGAGAAATCACGAAATTCCGCGTCGATCTGACTCGCGAGTTCGCGGGTCGGCACGACGATGAGCACCTTCTCGCTTTTCTTGCTATGAAAGGTCTTGTTGATAAGCGGGATAAGGAATGCAGCAGTCTTGCCGGTTCCGGTATTTGCGATACCGATCACATCACGACCCTCGAGGATATGAGGAATAGCACCATCTTGAATCGGCGTCGGGTGCACATAGTCACGCGCGACGATATTCGCCTTCAATTTTTCATGGATCTTGAAATCCGTGAACAGATGCTTCGGATCGTACGGCACGGTCTCCTCCATCTTGATCGCCTTCTTCACGAACTGCGTGAAATCGATATTTTCCTTACGACGGCTTCCACCACGCTGTCCTCCACGACCACCTGATCGCCCACCTGCGAACCGGCTTCCGCCAGTAGCACCACCACGACTGAATGATGGCTTGCGTGGTCCACCTGCTGCTGTCCGACTTGTTCTGCCTCCTTTGCTAAACATACTGTTATTCTCTTAGATAGGACTTTCACATTCGGCGCATTTCTTCGTTGCCCTCTCCGGTACTCGACGCCGTACTTTCATCAGTACGACTTACTCCGTTCCTCGATGGCGCCTCGAATTGCATCCAAATGTGAAAGCCCTATAAAGCCCATTATATAAAAAAGGGCTCGGTAAATTAATTTCCAAACCTCCCTCTTTATTACCAAGTGTAGCGAGTGAAACAAAAGTCTACTTTCGTTTCCGAGCGGAGCGCAGGTAAAATCGGGTCTCATACCCGTTATTCCGGCAATGACCCAAGAGAAAAGTTGCGTACTCAAGGAGCCTTCCTGAAATTTCACCGCTTTTATAAAAAAATAAAATACAGCTTGTCTGATAAAACATTCAGCATTTCGGCTGCAAACATCTCAAGTCTCGTCGGAATATTCTATATTCCTCCTCACCTCTTCAATGTTTTCGCTCGAAAGCTGAATATTTCCTCAAGACATGAAATTCCAGTCAGGCTCCCCCAGCACAATGGACTCCTATTAAAGCAAACATTTTTGTTTTTGTCAAGCAAAAATCCAGGGGATGCCCCCTGGACTCTCAAAAAAGTATTTCTATGATTACTGCTTCAATTCGCTTGACATAGCCCCTTCCGAAAGATCCTGGGCCGGCAATGGCTTCGGTGCATACGGAACGAAATACTGTATCTTTGCATTCGCCTTCGCTTCAGATACCCATTTCGAGGCCTCCGCATTGAATTTCTGCCCCTTGAGTTGTTCTCGGATCTGATTCTTAAAATCTTCCTCCGCTATCCCTTTCGGGGTTGCCGCTTTGGACTGCGCGATATATGCGGCGACATCTTCATCGGTCACCACCACCTTCTCCTCAAGAATTCCTTCCAATTCTTTCTGAAGGACGATCTGTTCACGAAAGATCTCTTCGGTCATCCCCTGCTGTTCCAATGCCATCGCAAGCGTTCCTCCCTGCTTCGTCACCTGCTCGGTGATTTTCGCTATTTCCTGATCTACATCGGAAGAGTTTACTACGACGCCCGACTTCATAGCAGCAGTACGGATAAGATGCTTCGTGATGAGCGCATCCAATGCTTGCTCCCCGGATTTCTTTTCCAATTCACGAACGATGCTCCACCGACTGATTGGACTTCCGTCAACCATCGCGGCAATGAACAATCCACGCAAAGAATAGAATGCGCCGACTACCACAATGAGAACGGCCGCCCCTATGACCGCTTTTTTATTTACCCTAACCGTCCGATGAAACCGCTTCATCCGTTCAATTGTCTGTGCTGATACTTCTTTCCCTGACTCACTGGCAGATGTCTCAGTAACCTCTGCTTCCCGTATCTCTGTTTCCATAAAAATCAATATCAATCAAATTACCCCTATAGTATATGGGGAAAATCAATTAAGGTCGAGGGGCATCTTAATTCTCAATCCATCCACCACATCATTGGTGGCATGGTGTATACTGCCCTTAGTATCATTAATTATCTCACATATCAATTTTTATGAAAAAATTCCTCATCACACTATTTATATTCATCGCCATCATCTCCAGCATTGGCTTCTTTGGATTCCGCTACTATATGAAGCTAGATCCGAAGAGCCAGCAAGAATTCGCAAAAGACGCCCTAACTATCTACGAAAGATACGCCAAAAAAGAACCTTCGGAGGCGAATTTCTATGGAATGAAGATGCCCTATCGAATTGGAAACTTTGTTTTCAAAAGCAGTGAAAACAGCGCCACTGAAGATCTCTCGGAAAGAGCGACGGTTTACAGACATGACACCCGTGATTTACCAGAATACCATTTGAGGGTAAAAGCAGGAACAACAAAAAATATCACCGAATTACAAAAAGAAACCGCTACACTCATTACAAAAAATGGTTTGAAAATAGCGAAGGATGGTGGTGTCTATACTATCAACGGAACATTTGAAAATGAGCAGCGATTCACGATGCTTTGGTTCAGTTCAAGGAATGAAATTGTTACGCTTGATAAGATAGTAAGAAAAGATGTCACACCAACGGATTGGGGTCCAGAAGGGAATGTTACAGGGGCTATCACGAAAGTTTTTACAGAAAGTATCAAGACTGATGATAAGGTGCGCCAAGAGCTCCTAAAAATATTTCCATCCACAGAGGCACCAGTCGGATTCGCACACTGAAATATCCATCTTAAAAACGAAAAATATCGGTCCTGATTGATCGGGATTTTCTTTATTTGGCGGGCGACGGCCTGCCTGCCGGTAGGCAGGGATTTACCCTGAAGGGCATAAACTTTTATCTGCCTTGGGCAGGTCGACTCAATGAAAGAGCGACGGGATTCGGTCATAGATATTTTCCTTGCCGTCGCAAGAAAAATTCTGCGACCCCGGCTCGCGGTTTCGCATGCTTGCGAAACATCGCTCCGCCCTTCTCATCCCGACGAACGCAAAGCAGTTTGCGTTCTTCGCTCCTCGCCATACATAAAAACCCACCATTAAAGGTGGGTTTTTATGTATTTGGCGGGAGCGACGGGATTCGAACCCGCGACCTCCACAGTGACAGTGTGGCGCTCTAACCAGCTGAGCTACGCCCCCAATTGTTTTCCGTCAGTAGCAGGGGCGAGATTCGAACCCGCGACCTCAGCGTTATGAGTGCTGTGCTCTAACCAACTGAGCTACCCTGCCTCAATTTCTCTCTATTCATTTGTTGCGGGGACAGGATTCGAACCTGTGACCTCCTGGTTATGAGCCAGGCGAGCTGCCGGACTGCTCCACCCCGCTGTATTTTCTCATACTTTTCCGCGCAATATCACGGTTGGTGGGCGATCCAAGATTCGAACTTGGGACCTCGACATTATCAGTGTCGCGCTCTAACCAGCTGAGCTAATCGCCCGAGAAAAGCTTTCACAGCATACAATAACAAAACAAAAAAATCAAGACTCTGAGGAATCTTTTTATTTCATGCTATTGTGTGGACCGTACAGGACTCGAACCTGCCACCCCCGCATTGCAAATGCGGTGCTCTACCAGATGAGCTAACGGCCCAAAAGCAATAGGTCTATTATACGGAATATTTGAAAATTGTCTATAAGCAAGTTAAAATGGCAAAAAACAAACCCCATGAATCCGTACATCTATCTCCATGCGCTCCGTTCCATATCAGGCGTTGGAGCAAAGACACTCCTTGCCATACTCGAGCATTTTGATACGCCACAGGAAGCCTGGGAAAGTCCAATACAGGCATTTCAAAATATCCCGGACATCGGACCAAAAATCCGCGAGGCGATATTTCAAACGAAACAGACATTCTCTCTCGAGCAAGCAAACGACGAGCTCGAGAAAAATAATATCGAGATTCTCCCCTTCTTCGATCCGAAATATCCGTCGCTCCTCCGAGAAATTCCCGACTTTCCTCCTCTTCTCTATGTGCGCGGGAATTTCACCGGTTGGAATGAAAAACCATTCATCACTATCATCGGTTCTCGGCGCCACACGAATTATGGTAGGCAGGCCGCGGAGAAATTCGCGACCGAAGCGGTACAGGCAGGATTCGTCGTCGTATCGGGACTTGCCTTCGGTATTGACTCCGACGCACATCACGCCGCACTTCGAAATCACGGCGAGACCATCGCGGTACTCGGGAGCGGTATCGATGACGCACACGTCACGCCGCAATCCCATCTGGCGCTCGCACAGGACGTCTGCCGAAGCGGCGCACTCATTTCCGAGTATCCCCCGGGAACCGATGCGAACAAGGGGACCTTCCCTGCGAGAAACCGCATCCTCGCCGGACTGAGTCAGGGAACGCTCGTCATCGAGGCGGCGGAGAAAAGCGGCACTGCCATTACCGTACGACTCGCGCTTGATTATAATCGTGAAGTGTTCGCGGTTCCCGGATCGATTTTCTCACCCCTCTCGACTGGCTGCCACCAACTCATCAGACAGGGCGCGAAGCCCGTCGTCAGTATCGCGGACATCCTGGAAGAATACCCTCATCTGGCGCCACATCAGAAAACGGAATCGTACACACCGGAAGCTCCGAAAAATCTCTCCCGAGAAGCGATGGCTCTTTGGAATATGCTCTCCCATGAAGCACTTCATATTGACACGATCCTGAAACGCTCTACACTGGGGACGACCCAGGTTATGGCGGAGCTCACACTTCTCGAACTCCAAGGCCTTGCCAAAAATGTCGGCGGACAGCAATATATAAGAATGTGAATCAGCCAACAATCAACAAAAAACAATTAACACACAAAAAAACGTGTGCTCAAATATTGTTTATTGATTTGTGTTAATTGCTATTTGTTATCTGCTTATTGATTTATGAAACTCCTCATCGTCGAGTCCCCATCGAAAGCGAAAACTATTGAGAAATATCTCAAAGGCGAATTTACCGTGATTGCTTCCGTCGGCCATGTCCGCGATCTCCCGAAATCAAATAAAATCGCGATCGATATCGAGGGAGGTTTCATCCCGCATTATGAGATCTCCCCCGGCAAAGATTCCGTCGTCCGGGAAATCAAATCTCTCGCCAAAAAATCCGATACTATTTTCCTCGCAACCGACCCCGACCGCGAAGGAGAGGCTATCGCGTGGCATGTCGCTGAAAGCTGTGGGATCAAGGATCCGAAGCGCGTCCTTTTCTATGAAATCACCGAGAAGGCCGTCATCGAAGCGGTCGCTCATCCGCGTGAGCTTGATACCAATCTCCGTAAAGCACAGGAGGCACGTCGCATCCTCGATCGTCTCGTCGGCTATGATCTCTCCGGACTCATCTGGAAGAAAGTCCGGTATGGTCTCTCGGCCGGGCGCGTACAGTCCCCCGCGCTCCATATTCTCGCCGAACGCGAGAAAGAAATCCGTGCATTCATTCCAGAGACCTATTTCATCGTGACCGCACTCTGCAAGACGAAAGGAAAAGAGGAAATTCTCTTCACCTGTGTAAAACAACCGAAAGAAGAGAAAGAAGTGAAAGAACTTCTCGACATCGCGCAAAAAAAATCCTGGGAAATCGTCGAAGTTACGACAACCGAAGCGCTTCGCCGCCCCTATGCTCCATTCACCACATCAACCCTGCAGCAAGCAGGAAGCTCACGCCTCGGCATGTCTCCGTCACGCACGATGCGCGCCGCACAGAAACTCTATGAAAAAGGTCATATCACCTACATGCGAACGGACAGCATCTCCATCTCGGAAAATGCGATGCCAGACATCATCGCCGCGGTAAAAAAAGAATTCGGCGAGAAGTATCTCTCCATTCGCACCTACAAGACGAAGAGCAAGAATGCCCAGGAAGCGCATGAGGCGATCCGACCGACCGACCCACTCAAGAAATCCGGTGGCGTGACCGATGATGAGAAGAAACTCTACGCACTCATCCGTACCCGAACCCTCGCCTCGCAGATGACCGATGCGGAAATCCTCCGTACGAAAATCATTGCGAATACGACCGATCGCGCACTTCCGAATTTCTCCGCGAATGGATCACACCTCCTCTTCGACGGTTGGCTCGCACTCGATACCGCCGCGCGAGGCGACGATGTAGAAGTACCGAAAGTCATGGCGAGTGATCCGCTTGATCTCCTGAAAATCGATTCCGAAGAAAAAGAGACCGAACCGCCACATCGATACACCGAAGCCGGCCTCGTGAAAGAACTCGAGAAACGTGGCATCGGCCGTCCATCGACCTACGCCGCCATCGTGAAGACCATCCAAGACCGAGGCTATGTGATCAAGGAAGGCAAGGCGCTCCAGGTCACTGATACCGGCATGGTTGTCGATGATTTTCTCTTCCTCCACTTTCAGAATATCCTCGCTGACTCGTTCACCGCTGATATGGAAGACAAACTCGATGATATCGCGAATGGTAAACGTGACTACGCGAAAACGCTCGCTGATTTCTATACGCCATTTTCCAAGGAAGTAAAGAGTAAGGACAAAATCGACAAGGTGACCAACATGGGTGATGCCCCCGAAGGCACAGTGTGTCCGAAATGTGGCGGTGCCATGGTCGTGAAACTCTCCCGTAATGGAAAATTCTTCTCCTGTGCGAAATTCCCTGAATGCGATGGAGCACTCACCGATGAAGGGAAGGTCATGGAACCACCGAAAGAGATCGGTCGGGATTGTCCGGATTGCAAGAACGGCAAGCTCATGGAACGCGAAGGTCGCTTCGGAAAATTCATCTCGTGCTCGAACTTCCCGAAATGTAAACACATCGAAAAATCAGAAAATGCGGATCAGCCGACCACCGGTATCAAATGTCCGACCTGCGGAACCGGCGAGATGGCCGAGCGTCGTGGACGGTTCGGCAT
>JAUPWD010000075.1 GCA_030916685.1 Patescibacteria group bacterium | reverse complement strand
ATCCTCCTTTGGGGGGTGGGGCGGGGAATGCGACGCAGTACTTGCTTCGTGAGTATGCTCATATTCCTGATCTCGAGGTGCATCTCGTGACATCATCCGTGGATGAATCGGAGCATATTATCTCGGTCGCTCCGAATGTGACGGTGCATTCGATTCCGGTTGGCAAGAATGGCAAGAATCTCCACTTCCAATCATCGAAGGACCTCCTCCGATATTCTTGGAGGGGATTCTGGTATGCGAACAGTCTTTTGCGAAAGGAGCGATTCGATGTGATACACGCCTTCTTCTCCGTGCCATGTGGATTCATGGCGACGATACTGTCTCTTTGGTATCGCGTGCCGTATATTGTCTCGCTTCGTGGTGCGGATGTACCGGGATATAGTGAGCGTTTCACGGGGATGTATATTTTCCTTCGTCCGCTCATACGATGTATCTGGAGTCGCGCAGCACGGGTGGTGTCGAATAGTGCCGGCCTCCGCATGCTCGCGCTTCAGACGAATGTGAAGCAGTCTATCGATATGATCCCGAATGGTATCGATATCGCCGAATTCAAACCGGATGCGGCACGTGAAGTGGATGGCATCTTCCGTATCCTCTGCGTATCGCGCATCTCTCCTCGGAAAGGTATTCGCTATTTAATCGAGGGATTCGATGTACTTCAGAAGAAAAATTCTTCGAAAATGGAATTGTGGATTATCGGTGAGGGGGATGAACTGGTATCCCTCCGGGAATTGGTTCAGTCGCTCGGGCTTCACTTGTCGGTGAAGTTTTTCGGTCGAATGGAGCATGAGAAACTCGCCTCGTTCTATGGATTGGCAGATGTGTTCGTACTCCCATCTCTCAATGAAGGAATGAGCAATACGATGCTCGAGGCATTGGCATCAGGGCTCCCGATCATCGCGACGGTGACCGGTGGGACGGAGGAACTCGTCTTGAACGGAGAAAATGGTCTCTATATCGAGAAACAGTCATCTGAGGATATCGCTCTCAAGCTGGAGCAGGCTTTGAATGATGCTGAGCTTCGGAAGAAGATGGGGGAGATGAGTCGAGTGCGTGCCGAGAAAATGAGTTGGGGGAATGTCGCCTCGCAGTATGCTGATCTGTATCGCAAGGTAAGTACTCCATAAGCAATCTTTTTGTGCCGAAAAATTTCCAGCGAAATTTTTCTGAAGTTGAATCCAAATTCGCTCAGTAATTTCAATCAGCGGACGCACCGCTCAAAAAGCGGAACGACCGCTCATACTTATGAAAAAGAAATTTTTGTTTTTGGCGAAGATTGCTGTCGGTGCGGGACTGATATTTTGGCTGATCGAAAAGGTCAATTGGACGGTGGTGCTGGAAGAGTTGCGCGAGGTGTCGCCGGTTTTTATTTTGCTCTATATCGTTCTCCAGCTTTCCGGGAATCTCATCTCTGCGAGGAAGTGGCAGGTGATCGCCGAGCACAAGCATCGAGAACTCCACTTTACATTGAAGCAGGGATTTTTCACGTATCTTACGGGGGCATTCATCAATAATTTCTTGCCATCGACGATCGGCGGGGATGCGTATCGCGGGTTGTGGCTCGCGAAGAAAACCGATGCCAAGGCAGCTTCGATATCGACGGTCGTTTTCGATCGATTTATCGGGCTTTGGACGACTGCTATACTGGCGCTCCTCTTCTCTTTTCCATTGTGGAGATATTTTTCTTCCGATGTTGCCGTTCAAGCGACACTTCTCTCACTCATCGCTTTTCTTCTCGTCGATCTTTTCATTACGTATGCGTATTTTCAAACGTGGTTCCATCATTTCGTGACGTTCCTTCCATTCAAAATTCGCCGCCTCATCGAGGAAGTAATTGGTTTTACCAAGAAGGGAATATGGACGAAGGGGAGTCTCTACTCAGCTCTGTTCGCATTTGTCGGTATCGCGCTTTCGAATTATGCGCTCTTTTCGGCGCTCGGGAAGAATATCGATTTTCTCCCGTATCTTTCGGTCATCTTCATCGTGACGATCATATCGAGCGTCCCGCTGTCCATCAACAATATCGGTATCAAGGAATGGGCGTATTTCACCTTTTTCCCGCTGATTGGTGTAGCTCCGGAGTCGGCGGTGACCGTGGCGATTCTTTCTCGTTTCATTCAGATGATTATCTCTTTCATCGCCTTGCCTCAGTACTTGAGAGAGGGGAGTACAAAAAAAGATTAATTTTTAATTTTGAAGTGAGAATTTCGAATCAAAATTGAATTAATTAATGTATTAAAAATTCACTCGAAATTCAAAATTAGGAATTCAAAATTATTTCAGAATGTTTTTCCAAGTAGTGAGGGCTTGGATTTGGATTGTTTGTTCGAGATATTTCTTTTCTTCGGGAAGCTGCCTAAGCGAGGTGATGTTTTGCTGTTTCGGCCGGAGCGTATAGACAGTGAGTATGCCGAAGTTTTTCTTGTCGAAAACAGAAAATGATTCGCGGAGCTTTCTCCCGATCTTGTGGGTTGAATATTGAATGTGGAAATAATTTCCTTCCGCGTAGAGGTGGTGCTCATTGACGTGATTTGAGTAGGAGACGCCTCTTTTCGAAAGATGATACCAGAATACGGGTTCGTACTCGTGAATGGCGTCGAAATAGATCGGGTAACCATTCCGTGACTGTTTTTCGAGGAGATAGTCCGTTATCGCGACCTGCTCCTCGAGTGTTAGGCGGTTGTTGTTCGGGAAAATATCGTCTGTCTCGATGACGGAAGTATTCTTTTTCGGATTATCGAGCGAGGAGAAGTGAGTCTGTATCCTCGAGAGATTCGGAAGAAGGAATGCGAGCATGAGAATCGAAAGGGTGATACGTCGCATGAGGTTCTTTTCGGGGAGTATCTTTTCCAGGAGGAGTCCGAGGAGGATGATCCCTATCGGCGCGAATGGGAGGAAGAATCTCGGGAAAATCTGGAAGCTGCTCGAGATGAGGGAATAGAAATAGACGAAAGGAATGCCGATCCACAGGAAGAGGAGAATGAGGAAATCCTTACGATCAGATATCTTCTCTCTCCAGATATTCCAGAGGAGAATGGAACACTGTGTCAGGAAGAGAAGGATGGCAAATATGCGCCAGGGGAGATGCTCGTTGTTTTGAAGTCCGTAGTCTCTCACTCGTTTGCCATTGATATGGTCTATTCCTGAGTCGATGAGGAAATATCCCGACGCGGTGTAGTTCAGATCCGTCATGAATTTCTTCGGAAAATTGGCGAGGAGGCTCAGGGGAGATTCATTCGTTTTTGACATTTTTTTCGTGAAGAATCCGATGTTTTCTCCTTTCGTACTGATGTCCGAAAGCACCATAGGGGAGTAGATGGCGAGCACGATTCCGATTGCTATTACCCAGGTCTTCCAGTGAAATTTCGGCCGTTTGTAGAGGAGGAAAAGAACGGTGATCGTCGGTATAGTGAAGAAGGTGTTGAAATGGATCTGCGAAGCGATCGTGATAGCGAGCGTGGCAAGGAGAAACCATCGGTCACGGCGCGCCTCTGTCTCAGCGACTGATCGGAGGAGGGCGTAGAAAGAAAGGAGTATGAGGAAGGGGAGTACATTCGGACTCCAGGAAAATCGCCCATAGAGTATGAGGTATGCTGATACCGAGAAGAGCGCGGTGAGGGCAATTGCTATATCCAATCGAAAATATCTTCGGATGAAAAAATAGAAGAGTGGAATGGCGAGGATAGAGAGGATGAGCACGAGCATGGCGTGTCCGGTCGGCGTATCGCCGAAGATGAGAGCGCTCACGTATTCCATGTAGTAGAACGCGGGGCCGAGGCGGAGTGCTCGACCACCACCGGCCGTGGGACCGAGAAGTGGGAGATTTTCAATACCATTTTCTACAGCCTGGGAGACAATGAGCGTGTCATAGGATTGGTCGATTTCGAAGAGAAGCCAGTCGGAGAAATTATAGACACGAAAAAAAATACCGGTCGCGATGATGGCGACAAGGAGAATTATTTCCCATTTCCGTTCCTGGTATTTTTTAAGAAGAGTCTCGAACATTTTATTGCTGT
>JAUPWD010000074.1 GCA_030916685.1 Patescibacteria group bacterium | reverse complement strand
TGTCCATTAGTTCTGGCACAGCAGGACAAACAACGGCAACCATTACGTGGGGTACCAATGAAAGTGCTACTTCACGAGTAGAATACGGACCTACTGATGTATATGGTTATTTCACAACCATTGATTCAAGCCTTGTGACGAGTCATTCGGTAGCATTAGTAGGATTGACATCGAATACGACATATCATTACCGAATTCTTTCATCTGATGCCTCTTCGAATGCTGCCGTTTCTATCGATCAGACGTTCACCACTGCTGTGGCTGATGCGGCTCCTTCTGTTGTCACTACCTCAACCGTCACCACTAGCACCTCTTCCTCCTCCAACAAAAGCAAAAAGAAGAAAAAGAAAATATCATCCAAGATCACCTACAAGCAAGGAGAGCGTACCAAGCCCTATATCACTCTCATCACCCCAAAGAGTGGATCTCTCACCAACAAGAAATTCTCTATCAAGGCCTCTGCCAGTGACAAATCAGGTATCCAAGCAATGTTTGTCTCCATCAATGGAACCAAGAAGAAAAGAGTAAACAATACAAACTCTATCCTCTATACTGCGAAGAAACTGAAAAACGCCAGTATCACCATTTCTGCCTATGACAAGTTAGGGAATGTGAAAGTAGCCAGTATCACGGTAACCGGTGGAGTGATAACGGGGGTGCGGTATTATTGAGATTTATTCTAGGTGAATTCGCTCCTCGAAACGTCGAAGTTCTTCTTGGAGGAGAGGATGGTTTTCGAGGCGTGGATCTTGTTTGAGGATGTTTTCTGCCTCGGTGCGTGAGATTTTTACGAGCTTTATATTGGCGAGGTTTTCCATGGCAACATCAGGAAGTCCTGACTGACGTATACCGAAGAATGACCCTGGTCCGCGGAGCTTGAGATCCTCCTCGGCGATTTCAAAACCATCATTTGTTTTTTCGAGGATTTTCAGTCTGGCATTTCCAGTGGAGGCGTTTTCGCCAGGAAAGAGGAAACAATAGGATTGATGAATGCCTCGGCCGACGCGTCCGCGGAATTGATGGAGTTGGGAGAGACCGAATCGATCTGCATCCTCGATGAGCATGACGGAGGCATTTGGAATATCGATACCGACTTCGACGACAGATGTGGCAACGAGAATATCATATTTTTTTTCTTTGAAGCCGAGCATGATAGTCTCCTTCTCTTTCGATTTTAATCGTCCATGAAGGAGTCCTATAGAAAGTTCTGGAAAAATATCTTTTTTCAATCGGTCGCATTCGACAGTCGCAGCCTTTACGGTAGCGAGCGCCTCACTTTCTTCGACGAGGGGAAGAATGACAAATGCCTGGCGTCCCTCGGTGATGTGTTTTCTGATAAATTCGTAAATAGTGTTTCGATCTGCATTATTCTGCGCGATCTTCGTAATAATCGGTTTGCGTGCTTTCGGCATTTCGTCGAGGAGTGAGAGTTCGAGATTGCCGAGATAGGCGAGGGTGAGGGTACGAGGGATCGGTGTTGCAGTCATACTCAGAAGATGAGGAATGGTATTTTTGAGTCCGTCATTGATATTTCGCGCTTGATCTTGCAGATAGGCACGTTGGGCGACACCGAAGCGATGCTGTTCGTCGACGACGATGAGAGAAAGATTTTTGAACACGATATCTTTTTGGATGATCGCGTGTGTCCCGATGAGAATATCTATCATGCCGGCTTTGAGCGCGGCGAGGAGTGTTGCTCGTGCAACTGGTTTTCCATCGAGCAATTGATATGCTTGTGTGAGAAGTGAAACTTTGGTCCCTGTATCTTGAAAGAGCCGAAAGAAAGTTTCGTAGTGTTGACGCGCGAGGACTTCGGTAGGGGCGAGAAGGGCACTTTGGTGATCGGCCTCTGCAACGCTTCCGCATGCGATTGCGGCGACCGCAGTCTTCCCGGATCCGACATCGCCATTGAGGAGTCGATTCATTGGTTTCGATTGCGTGAGATCGGCGAGGATTTCGGTCGTCGCGCGTTTCTGTGCGTTTGTGAGCTCGTAGGGGAGGGATTTGATGAATGATGTCGCGGCATCCTCCGCCCGCGGGAAAGGAGTTGCATTCGATGTATCCCAAGCGGATTTCGTGAGGAGGACTTTCAATTGCACGAGGAGCATTTCATTGAAAGCGAATCGTTTTTGTGCGATGAGTGTCTCCTCTTCTGTTTTTGGAAAGTGGATGTAGGCGAGGGCATGGGCGAGGGAGGGGAGATGCAGTCGAGTGAGGATGTCCTGTGGAATGAAATCTGGGATATCGTGAATATTTTTTTTCAGGATGTCGCCGACCTGCCATCGGAAAAATTTCGAAGTAAGTCCAGCAGTTTCGGGATAGATGGGGACGAGACGTCCGGTATGAGTCTCATCGCGCTCTGCCCGCTCGAAAGCGGGATTGGAGAAAAGAACTCCTTTCTTGTCGGTGGATACTTTTCCGGATATGCGGATCTCCATCCCGGGCTTGACCGTCTGTGCGACGAATTTCTGGTTGAACCAGATGATGCGGATGGATCCTGATTCATCCGTGATGGTCGCTTCCGCAAGGAGCATATTTTTCCGAAAGGTGCGTCCGGATTTGAACGAAGCGACCGTTCCGCAGATCGTCGCCCGTTCATCGGGCACGAGGTCATCTATCTTCCGGATGATAGAATAATCTTCATATCGGTTTGGGAAATGAAAGAGGAGGTCGCGCACGGTAATGATGCCGAGCTTTTTCAGTCGGACGATATAGTAGGGGGTTATGGATGGAATAGTAGAGAGCGGAGTATGGAAGTTCATAGAGACATTTCTTTCCTTTACTGTGACGGAAAATGAAAAGAAAAGCAAAACCCCGTCGCAGTGATACTGGACGGGGGAAAATGATGCTTGGCAGGTGAAGGCGGTGATACTGTGTTGCCTACTGCTGGTAGCGCACTGCTGATCCTGGAAATGCGATGCGCTTGTCGGTGAGGATCTGCTTGAGGAGGGCTTCCCTCGGATCGATTGGTGGACTCCCCTCCGGCGCCTTGATACAGTGGCACTTTTGGGGGATCGCCTTGATATGGAGGGTGGAGTCGTCGACATATGTCGTTTCGAAACGACAGCCGAGTAGCGCCTCGCAGCTATGCGTCAGTATCCCGACTTGTTCAATCTCCGCAGGGGTTCCTTTCACTTCCCCGATAGGTTGTCCGTCGTCGTTGATGATGCGTGCGACTGGTTTTTTTTCAAATTCAATGCGTGTTCGCGTGTTCATGGTAATAGTTTCCTTTTTGGCCTTGGTCTAGGTAAGGTTTTTTCCGCCTTTGTGGCACTGCCTTTTATTGTAAAATAACCACCATTTCTTATACCCCAAAAGGTATTTTTTGTCAAAAAAAATCCCGGCGCGATGGTCGGGGTCGATGTTGCGTCGGGCGAGGTGTCAGGATGCCGGGATTTTCTGGATGTATTTGTTTAGCCTGAGCAGGACACTTGTGCGGATAGTTTCGATCGAAGGCTTTTCCCCACGACGTCTTCCTCTCGTTATGTGGATCACATTTCCGCCGGCATCACTCTGACGGAGGGGGTTCTTCGGAAGTCTTTCCTCGAGCAGGTTGCCGGAGATGATGGCATAGGAGAAAATAAAGCCTCCGGGGAAGTTTTGTAGTTTGAGACAGATTTCCCGAATGAGATTCGTTTGGGTTGAATCGAGCGGTTCTGCGAACTGGATGTAGAGGTGCTCGGGCCTTTCAAAAGTGGCTGTGATTTCCGGCAAGGAAGTTGCCGGTGTTGGAAGGACTTTTTTCATCGCATTGCTTTCATAAAAGAAGATGACACTTGTTAAACAACAAATGATACTTTGCCATAAAACATGAATTATTGCAAGTTTTAATAAAAAAACACACCACAGGGTATGTTTTTTCTATTTAGCGGAAGCGGTGAGATTCACCCTAAAGGGTGTAAACTTCTCATCTCACCTTTCCTGTGCTCACTTCGTTCTCTGCGGAAGCGGTGAGATTCGAACTCACGATACCCTTCCGGGTACGACAGTTTTCAAGACTGTTGCCTTCAACCACTCGGCCACGCT
>JAUPWD010000073.1 GCA_030916685.1 Patescibacteria group bacterium | reverse complement strand
TTCCCATTCCCCGAGCGGTTCGAGGAGTGTCTTCAAAAGCTCCTCATCATATTTATAGCTTCGACGAATCGATTTCGCGATAATGGCCGATTCGCCGAACACGCGTTCGACACCTTCCTGTTCCATATACCCGAAGATGATATCCTGCAATTCGGCGAGCCGCTTCTTCTCTATGGATTGTTTCGCTTTCAGCTCGGCATATTCTGAGACGGCCGTCTTCACCTCTTCCGTTTCGAACTTTCTCGTTTCGGTGAATTTGTGTTTCCACATCGGACACATTTTCTGAAACCCGCACCAGTCACAGAGTGGCGACAGTATCGGTTCGAATTCCTCGTTCTGAATATGTTCGATCACTTCGAACACGCGCAGATCGAGCTTCTCGAGATCCGCGAGTGTTCGCTTGGCAGAGAGCTTCACGCCATGCTTCAGGAAATAGAGGCTCACTGTGATATTTCCGATACGCTGCCGCTCGGCCGGATAGCGTTCGAGGAACGCTTTGAGGTATACCGTGAGCTGCAAATCTTCATCCACCTTCGACTGTGGTGGCATTTTCTTCGTCGTCTTGTAATCGATGATCTCATACCCATCATCGGTCTTGTCGATCCGGTCAATCGATCCGGCGATCACGTGCTGTCCGAGTTGTTCATTTCCAATCTCGATCTGAAACCGGCTCTCGAGATCGACGACGACTGCCTTCGTGATATCATGTGACTCATAATACCGACGGATCATATCGACACCCTGCGTGAAAGCAGCACGCTCTTCGAGAGGAGAATCGAAAACATCCTCACGCCATCCCCGGGAGAAATGATCGATTGCCTGTTCGAAAGAAGGAGGAAGCAATGCCGGCGTATGGATAAACTTCATCGTCGAGTGAATAAGTGTTCCGAAGAGAGCCTCTTTCGACTTCGGCTCCGGAATTTTGTCGATTTGCCGATACTTATACTTGAGCGGACAGCTCTGATACGTATCAATACTAGAATAGGAAAGCCTCATACAAATATAGATTATTAGAATATACCTTTTTATTTTAGCAGGAAATCCTCTCTTTCCCTTGCATAAGCCATATACTTGACATTATTTGATAAAAATGTTACAATATAAAGAAGTGTTTTTTGACAACCGTAGGACAACTGACGGAGGAACCTATGACAATAACCAAACTCTCCCCGGAAGACCTTCTCTACCTCCTGACGGAAGCTCTCAAGGAGAACGAGGCTCTCGAGGCGCGCTTGCGCAAAACGGAAGAGGCGAGACGGAAACTCTCACGCGAGAAAACCGCACTCGAGACGAAGGTAACAAATCTCCGACGAGCCGGCTTGCAACTTTGGGCGACTATGCATCTCGCTGCACCGACCAAAAAAGAAACAGCGCAGCAAACCCTGGACACACATGCCCAGGCAATGACTATTCAGAATAACGGCACGACTGTCTTTGTCGCAGGATCCGTTATGGGCGGAAATTTCAATGGAAGGTACGATGATTCCATCACACCTCACCAGGAAAAAATTCCACCTGGAATAGATGCTTTCAAGGCATGGTGTTGTGCCGCTGACAGACAGCAACACTGAAAGAGAGGGGACACCATGTCATCAAGATCGCAGGGATCATTCTGGAGGAAAACTTCACGGTGGCGCCGGATACTCATCCGGTGGCTCTATCCGGAAATATTTTCACTCTTCAAGCGCCTTGCTCAAACCGAAAGGCGTGAAGCCGAAATGAGAAGCCAGAACCAGGTCCTCATTCAATCGGATCGTCAGAAAGATGAAACTATCAAAAGACTAAGCCGCGAAAATCACAACTATCGCGAGCTCTCCGAACGAGACCCGAAAACGAAACTCCTGAATACCAGAGGTCTCGAAAACCAACTCCTCAGCGCATTCGACATTGCGCGACGCTCGGGAATGAAGCGACCGATCGCAACGGCATTCGTCATCATCGATCTCGATAATTTCAAAAAGATCAACGATGAAATCGGCCACGTC
Organism: Patescibacteria group bacterium; assembly: GCA_030916685.1. The sequence continues at coordinate 1,115 of JAUPWD010000073.1, read as the reverse complement.
CATGGCGATACCGCGCTTCTCGTCATCACGGAACTTCTACATCTCTGCTTCCCGAGAAAAACAAATCTGAAATGCCGATGGGGCGGCGATGAATTCGTGGTCATCATGATCGATAACGACGAAGAATACGCTGCTGCCTCAGCTGAACGATTCCGTAAGGACGTCGAGTCTGATCCGCGACTTCTGTTCAGTGCCGATGAAGATCTTCCGGGCATCCGTGTCACTGCTAGTATCGGTATCACGACACGGGCGATCACCATAGAAGAACATGGTGTACTCCATACGATTCTCTCAGCAGAGATCGGCCGGACGGATGCAGCACTCCGAGAGGCGAAACGCGGCGGGAAGAATCAAGTGCGCCTCATGAAAAACGACATTTGAACCATTCGGATGGGGGAGGCGTATACGAGCAAAAGTGTTGAGACGTTCTGAAGAAAATATGATGACAGTGATCATCGGACTTTTCTCAGGACGTCTTTTTATTCTCCTAAAAGAAATCAGACCATCTGATTACGGAATAGAAGATTTTTTTATTCCTCTTTTTATAAAAAGAATCCGCGGCTTAACCCAGGGCAGCGTATCCATACTACGTCGTCAAATGTAACTTATGCGACATAGTATAGGAGGAAACGGCTTTTCAATACAACTTTTAAAAATACCGGCCTTTCTCCTCGGTTTGAAAAAATATCTCTCGTTTTCCAGGTACATAGATGTACCCCAAAATCGTCCAAAGCGATCCTATCTCCCCTATGCATCTTCATTCTATTCTCCTTTCTTCATTATTTCTTTTTGTTTCAAAAAGTTTTAAAAATTTTTTTAGAAATTAGAAATTGAAAATTAGAAATTTCTATAAAACACTCTCCCCCGTTTTATGAAAAAACTGCCGGGGGAATCCCAAAAAGCAAAAAACCTTCCAGGCAGAGAAGTTTCTCGTATACATATATCCTTGCTTTTCTTACATCGATATCTATTTCTTCGGGAGATAATTGAGCGGATTCACCGTCGCACCGACTGGGATATCCTTGAGGCTTGATACCTTTTTCGAAGCAACGATTTCGAATGACTTCGATGAGAACACCGTGAAGTGCAGATGCGGTCCGGTCGAATATCCGGTA
>JAUPWD010000072.1 GCA_030916685.1 Patescibacteria group bacterium | reverse complement strand
TATCGAAATCCAGTCGAACTGAAGACAATCCACAAACATAGGAGCCCGCGGGAAGGATCAGCGTCGAGGTACGGCCCAGCGTAAACCAGCCCGCCCGATCTGGACAATAAGATCCCATAACTGAAGGGACAAGATAGTGCCCTCCAGCTGTCTTCAGTTAGACTCGATTTCCATACGAAATTCTTGCCTAAAAAAATCCACTAAATTTTCAAAATGCGACTCTGTATACTAGCATAGCTTTCATTATTTGTCAACAGGTGCTAAAATAGCTTTAAAGAAGTCTTCTTTTCCCTTTATTCTCGCTCTTTTCTCTTCTTCCTAAAAACTCTAAGAGCCCTAAACCCTAAATCCCTATTGTCATGCTCACCTCTTCCGTCGAACAAAATGAGGATGTCGTTCTCGACAATACCCTCCGCCCCCAAACCTTCGCCGAATACATCGGACAGGAGAAAATAAAAGCGAATCTCGCTCTCTTCATCGAGGCGGCACGTCGTCGTGGGGAAAATATCGAGCATGTGCTCCTCTATGGCTCCGCCGGACTCGGCAAGACGACCCTCGCGAATATCATCGCCAAAGAAATGGGCGTGAATATTCGCATCACCTCTGGTCCGGCTATCGAGAAAGTCGGTGACCTCGGATCCATTCTCACAAATCTCGAGCCGGGAGATGTCCTCTTCATCGACGAAATTCATCGACTGAACAAATCGATTGAGGAAGTACTCTATCCAGCAATGGAAGATTACAAACTTGATATCGTTATCGGCAAAGGTCCTTCTGCGCGCACACTCCAACTTGATCTCCCGAAATTCACCCTCATTGGCGCGACGACCAAACTCGGTTCGCTTTCCAATCCTCTCCGTAATCGTTTCGGCTCCATCCATCGTCTCGAATTCTACGAACCGAATGAGATCAAACAAATCGTGAAGCGATCCTCGCGCATACTCGGGGTCGAACTCGATGAAGAGGGTGCTGATGTCATCGCCAAATCCAGCCGTCAGACACCACGCGTCGCGAATCGCATCCTCAAACGTGTCCGCGACTATGCCCAGGTACATCGCAATAACACCATTGATTCTGCTTCCGCCAAAGAAGCACTCGATCTCTTCGAAATCGATCACCTCGGACTCGAACCGACCGACCATCACATTCTCCGATCACTCATCCAGAAATTCCGCGGCGGTCCGGCTGGTATCCAATCCATCGCTGCCGTCGTGGGCGAAGAAATGCGAACCGTCGAAGAAGTCTACGAACCCTATCTCATACAGCTCGGCTTCATCGCCCGCACTCCCCGCGGTCGCGTCGTCACCGAAGAGGGCTACAAGCACATGAATATCCCTATGCCAGCAGGACATCAAGATAAATTGATGTAAAAAACTTCTTTTCGAATCTGGAAGAACATCGTATACTGAGGAGACAAAAACAAAAAGATATTTCTATGCACTCTCTTTTCAGCACTCTCTATATACTCATGTTCCTCGCCTATGTCGGCGCGGGCGGATTCGTCGTCTATCACTTTCTTCGGTATTCACCGACGAAAATCGGCGCGACGATCGGTACCACTCTTTTTCTTTCCGTCTTTCTCGTCCTCCTCTTCACAAATGCGATGCTTTTTTTCATGCTCCCACTCGATACTTTTTTCCCCGGCATCGATATCTCTTCCGGTTTCAACTTCAATCCAGCTGATTTCTCTTCCTTCGGCTCCTTCAGCCGCTAGAGAGCTCCCCCTTCGATATCTACTCTCCATTATCTCGTATCATCCCCTCACTCATATGCAAATCATCGACAACTTTCTCACTCCGGAAGAAAGCGTGCTCCGCGTATCTCATCGCCACTGGTTCGATATTTTCGTTCACTTCTTTTCCATTCTCGGTCTGATGGGAGGACTCTTTCTCTCTTTCATCGCGCTCCCATTCCTTTTTCCAGAGCTCCTCAGCTCAGACTACGGGAAATTTTTTCTCTTTATTGAAAACACCATACTCCTCCTTGGATGGATCTATGCCTTCCTTATTTGGATTGATGTCTGGTTCGACACATGGATTATCACGAGCGACCGTATCATCAATATCGAACAACATGGGCTTTTCTCCCGCGAAGTAAGCGAGCTCAAGCTTGCCCGGGTACAGGATGTCTCCGTCGAAGTGCACGGGTTTTTCCAAACATTTCTCAACTATGGCGATGTCCATATTCAGACAGCTGGAGAAGAGGATAGGTTCCAATTCCGCTCCGTCCCCGATCCTTATGGAGTAAAGAATCTCATTATGAACCGCTCTCGCAATTACGGCGACAAAAAGGAAGAATAGGTGCGAAGCTATCATCAGGACTTGAAAAAACGCCTCGCATCAGCTAAGATGAAGGCGTTTTGTTTTTATAAATACCACCAAACCTATAGAATCTTTTTATTTGAGCGTAGTTCAAGGCGGAATTGAGGAACAGAGTAAGGCATACTGATGAAAGTATGTCGTCGAGTACCGGAAATTCCAACGCAGAAATATGCCAAATAAAAAGATTCATTCATTCTTATGTCAGGACATTCCCACTGGGCAACCACGCATAGAGCCAAAGGCATCAATGACGCCAAGCGTGGTGCTATCTTCACCAAATACGGTCGCCTCATCACTATCGCCGCGCGCGAAGGCGGGGATCCGGATATGAATTACAAACTTCGCCTGGCAATCGACAATGCGAGGAGCGTTAATATGCCGAAGGATAATATCGAACGCGCCATCAAAGCCGGTACCGGTGATAACAAAGATGGTGCCATCATCGAAGAAGTTCTCTACGAAGCCTATGGGCCGAATCAAGT
>JAUPWD010000071.1 GCA_030916685.1 Patescibacteria group bacterium | reverse complement strand
TTCGACACACTCACGGACAATATGAAGATGCTCGCGACCGGACGGATGATCGGCTATATTCGACGCGACGAACTCACTCATATCACCATATTCTCCAATCTCCTCCGTGAAATCAAAAAGGAATTCCCTGATATTTTCGATGAATCCATTATCCGAGAAATGATGACGGAGGCAGTGAATCAAGAAATCGAGTGGGGGAAGCACATTCTCGGCGATCGTATCCCTGGCATCAACGGGGAAACCACGGAAGGGTCTACCAAATGGCTCGCGAACAAGCGCCTCGCGATGCTTCATATGGATCCGCTCTATCCAGAAACCATCGACAATCCTTACAAACATCTCGATCGACTCCAGGATACCAACGGCGACAAGGGAAATTTCTTCGAAACGACCGTCGTCAATTATACGCAGTCTTCGAGTCTGAATGGAAGCTGGGATTTCTGAGAATAGGATTTATTTGTTTGGCACATTTCTTCGTTGCCATCTCCGGTACTCGACGCAGTACTTTCATCAGTACAACTTACTCCGTTCCTCGATGGCGCCTCGAACTGCGCTCAAACAAATAAACCCCCTAGGCGTGTTCCATATAAAAGTCCGATGTTCTCGGCACGTCGCTCGCGAGCGTCAGTGCCTCGTCGGACTTTTTGTTTTGTTGTATAATGAGTGCAAAACAATATGAAATATTTCTCAAAAAAACAATTTTTCTTTTCTGCAGTTTTTCTTTTTTTATTTCTGTGCCTTCCAGAATATTCCCTCGCACTGACATCGAAAGAATGCTCCACTCTCAATGGACAGAAGTTTCCATCAAATGCAACTTGTCCGAGCGCCCTTCCAAATACATCTGGACCCCTCGCTGCTCCATACTATACCTATCAATGCTGTCTCAAGGATCCTATTTCTGAAACGCAAAAAAACTGTTACAACAGCTCGGATGAGGTCATTGCCTGTTCAACAGCAACAAGTGCAATAAGTGATTCTGATTGTGGAACCTCCTTTGGTGGTATCGCGGTATCAAATACAAGTGCATGCCCTGATAGCAACCCCTACCTCATAGCACCTATCAGTTCTGCTACTGGGACAACTTTCAACTGCTGTGGCTCTCGAACTACACCGGTCGTCCCATCGCAAGTCCAGCAAGCCGGCCCAAAAGCAACCCCCGAAACACCAGCTACTAATCCCTCTTTTAACTATACTCTCCTCGAAAAAATTCCTGGGGTTGACGGGACAAATCTCAATCTCGCGGCGTATCTGAGCGCTATTTATAAGCTTGCCATTTGGATTGTTGGGCTCTGTGCGCTTTTCATGTTCCTCATCGGCGCCTTCATGTACATGCTCTCCGCCGCCAATACATCCAAGATGGGTTCGGCAAAAGAAATTATGCAGGATGCCTTGATCGGTCTCGTCCTCGCACTCACGTCCTATCTCATCCTCTATGTCATCAATCCTGATCTCGTGAATCTCAAACTTCCGACGGTTTCAATGCCAAGCACCAGCTCAACTCCATCCGGTGGCGCCCCAACCTCAGTCACACCCCCAGCCGGAACCTATTCCCACACTGAGGCGGTTCAAGCTCTCTCAAGTAAGGGAATAGGCACTTCAAGCTCCGGAAACTGCAGTGATCAAAACAATAAAAGTTGCACCAGCCTCGATGGCATTCCAAAAGCCACTATTGAAGATATCATCCGTCTCAAGGAAGGCACCAAGTGCCCAGTCACGGTTACCGGTGGCACAGAAGTTGGCCACAAAAGCCATGGAACAGGCCTTCCGGTGGTTGATCTCTCTGAAAATACATGTCTCGAGCAGTATTTTTCACAGAACAAACCTGTCGGCTATGATGTGACGAAAATCTGTGCCGATGGAACAAGTCAGGCGGCATCTTACAATTGCGGGAGCTATGTCGAGGCTCAAGCGCACTTCCATATCCAGTTCAATACCTAAAGAAAAGCTTTTCTCATGAAGACTTTTTTCTATATCTCGCTCTCCCTCTTCATTCTCACACTCATTTTTTTCGGAGTGTATCATTTCGCGTATCGGAACAATCCTCTCAATCCGAAAACAGGAACGAGTGCTGTTCCTAGCACCGATACCGACTTCATGAATAAACCCGCCTCAGTTACACCGGTTTCGAAAATCGAAGCTATCATCAAAGAAAAAAATATCGGCGCTACAGCGCTAAGCGAGAAAGAGCTCGCGTATTTTTCTACTGAAGGACGCTCGCTGAAAAAACTCTCCTTGGAAAACCAAGAATCAAGCATCCTCATAGATCGCCTCCCGGGGACACCCGTCGAGGCTATTTGGGCGAACAACAGAAACCAATCACTGGTGCTCCTCGAAAATAATGGCCTGCGATGGCACCTTCTAACACTCTCTTCTGGGTCCATCCTTCCACTCAAAGAAAACCTCAAGTACCCATCCTTCTCGCATCTCGGCGACAAGATATTCTATCAATACACGACCACCTCGGGAACGGCGAGCATCAACATATCCAATCCGGACGGAAGCGACTGGAAAGAGCTTGTCGCACTCACCACCAAAAACGTCTTCACCTCGCCTGTCCCGAAGAGCTCCGACGTCTCCTTCTGGAATCGCCCAAATGGGCTCGAAAAAAGCCTTTTTCAAGCAACCTCATTCTCCGGGTCGAATACCCGCACCCTCCTCTCTGATCGTTTCGGCGGAGACTATCTCTGGTCTCCGGATGGCGAGAAAGTACTTGTCAGTTCCACGCAAGAGAAAGGTACTTCCAAAATAACGCTCGCTACCATCAACAAAAACGGCGGAGAATTCAGGTCGCTCGTCATCCCGACCATCGTCTCCAAGGCAGCCTGGTCTCTCGATGGGAAGATTCTCTACTACGCTCTCCCGGGATCCCTGCCAGACAATGTCGTTCTCCCAAATGATTATTTCTCAAAAAAACTCCTCACGGCAGATACGTTTTGGAAGCTTGATTTCGAAACCGGAAAAAGGGAACGTCTCATGGAGGGCAGTGAGATTGGCATCGAATTCGACAGCACTGATCTCTTCCTCTCTACAAAAGGAGATGCACTCTATTTTCTCATTCGTCGTGATGGGTAGACCTATCAGATA
>JAUPWD010000070.1 GCA_030916685.1 Patescibacteria group bacterium | reverse complement strand
GTCGGGACGATTGTCGGTAAAGCAACTGATCCGGACGTGGGTAGTGGACATTGGTCATTTGGTATGAGTAACTCGGGCAATATTAAGTTTGAAAAAGGATACAGTACAACACTCTTTTCTGTTAGTTCTAGGGCTAGTTCAATAGAACTTAATAAATGGCAACATGTGCTTGTCACATGGGATGGTTCAGAGAATGCATCAAATACTCACATATATATTAATGGGATTGAGTCAAATTATCTCGTAAGAAATAATGGTGTTGGTACAAAGGGGTCAGACGCAGGAGCAAGTCTCCTTGTGGGTGGTCCTAATCGCTTTTTTGATGGTGCCATCGACGACGTCCGCGTTTACAACCGTGCGCTTTCTGCATCTGAAATTTCTGATCTCTATCAAATGGGTGGTGTGAAAGAGAATACGAGCGCACTTCAGCCACAGGGCATCGGCAATCTGAATTCTGGCCTTACGGGATACTGGAAGTTCGATGACGGCAGCGGATCGACCGCGGCAGATAGCAGTGGAAATGCCAATACCGGTACCCTCGTGAACACCCCGACCTGGACGACGGGTCAGATCGGTGGAGGGATCGGGCTCGTCAATGCCTCCGCTCAATACGTCAGTCTCGGCAATCCGTCGACCTATGATTTGACGAGTACAGGGCGTTTGACTGTTTCTGCTTGGGTGAAGACAGGATCATCAATCATCAATAGTACACTTGGTATCGTGAAACGCGGAGCGACGAATACTGTCGGTGCCCCGGATCAGTATGCTCTCACCTCGTCGAATACGAGATGGAGGTTTATGGCGGGGAATGGAACGACATATACGGAGGTGTTTGGTCCGGGGGCACAATTGGTGCCGGACACCTGGTATCATTTGACGGGTGTCATTGATGCAGCCAATATCTCTCTCTACGTGAATGGAGTATCAGCTGCGACGCCGGTAGCGAGGCCAGCGGGATCTCCACCGGCATCTGTTTCAAATTTTATCGGGTCGGTGATGGCGGGGGGGCCTGCTTGGGATGGAACCATCGATGAAGTCCGTATCTACAGTCGCGCGCTCTCCGCCGAGGAGATATCACGACTCTATCGCCTCACCACGCCGACGGGAGTGGATACGAGTTTGAAGGGCTACTGGTCGCTCGATGGGCATGCGACGAACTGGACCTCGGGCACGACCGGCACGACGGCGGATCTTTCTTCCTACAACAATACCGGGACACTCACGAATATGAATCGTGCCACGAGTCCAGTTATTGGTAATCTTGGCCAGGGAGTTTTGCTCGACGGGACGGATGACTACGTCGCTTTTCCGGCAAGTACGAATACAGCCTTCAATACCGCAAGCAGGAGTGCTTCAATATGGATGAAGACAACAGGAGCAGCTGGTGGTGATAGGTATGCTTTCTCTGCTGGGAATGGTTCTCCGAATAGGTACTATATAGGCACCAATGGATTGGGGCTGCAGTCAACAGTAGGAGATGGATCGGATATGTCGAGCAGTGTATTGAATGCGAACGAGTGGTACCATGTCGTCGTAACATACGAGGCTGGTGTGGCCAAGACATACCTTAATGGTGTGCTAGATAGTCAGGTGAGCGTTACCCTGAGTGGTGTGGGTGAAGTAAATATCGGTTCGTATATGGATGGTTCGGGCAATTTTTTTAGTGGGTCGGTCGATGATGTCCGTATCTACGATCGCTCCCTTTCCCTTTCTGAGATTACTGATCTCTATCAGACGGGTGTAAAGAAAATAAATACCACGCAGAATATCAACACGAATGGCCTCGTCGGGCATTGGAGTTTCGACGGGAAGGATACCATCTGGTCATCATCCTCCGCCGGTACGACGCTCGACACTTCGGGAAATAGTAATACCGGAACGCTCACGAGCATGAGTCGTGCCACGAGTCCGTCCATCGGCAAACTCGGCCAGGCATTCTCCTTCGGTGGCGGAGGGTCAGGGGATTATGTTAACTTTGGCTCTGCCACGAATCTCGATGATATCGAAACTCAGGGTGGTGGAGGGATGACGGCTACTGCATGGATCAACCCTCGTTCGAGTGGCGGAGCTTCAAACTCGGTTATTATTGGAAAGTCAAATTCTGGGACGGCTGGCTATTGGAGGTTGTATAATACTGGGCGACTGACATTTGGAAAAGATTTTTCAACGACTGACTTGCAAACGATGTCCAATGCATCTAATCCGCTCACGTATAATCAGTGGCAACACGTGGCAGTTACATGGGATGGATCTGCATTGTATTCGAACGTGCATTTATATATCAATGGAGCAGAAATTAGTGGATATACAAGTCAATTTGATGGTGTGGGGGGTAAGGTATCAGATGCGGCTAATAATATGCTGGTAAGCGCCAGCGGTACCAATGAGTTTGATGGAGGGATTGATGATGTCCGTGTATATAATAGGATATTAAGTGCTGCTGAAATCGCCTTCCTTTATAATTCCGGAAGATAAAAACAGAAGCCCTTTCAGTGTCCATAGAGATTTCCGGTCGTTTTTTCGAATTGCTTGGAGGATAGATTTCCAGTAGAATGAGAGTAATTAATGATATTTTTATGGCAGAGAAACGGATATTTTCAGGGATACAGCCATCGGGGAACTTGCATATCGGGAACTATCTCGGTGCCATTCGTCAGTGGGTGGATTTGCAGAATGATCACGATGCGTTGTTTTGTATCGTCGACCTCCATGCCATCACGGTGCCGCAGAATCCGGTAGAGCTTCGGAAGAAAACCTTGGAAATCGCGAAAATCTATCTCGCCTCCGGTATCGATTCGACGAAGTCGACGCTCTTCGTACAATCTCAAGTCTCGGCGCATTCCGAGCTCATGTGGATATTGAATACCATCGCTCGTTTAGGTGACCTGGAGAAGATGACACAGTTCAAGGATAAATCACAGAAAGAAGGAAAAGAAACCACGGGTGTCGGACTCTTCGATTATCCTGTACTCATGGCAGCGGATATTCTTCTGTATGATACGGATGTGGTGCCGGTTGGCAAGGATCAGCTCCAGCACGTCGAGCTCGCTCGCACGCTCGCACGCCGGTTCAATGAAAAGTTCGGCGAGACATTCGTGATTCCTGAGGGAAAGCTTTCGAAGGAGGGCGCACTCATTATGGGACTCGATGATCCGACCAAGAAAATGTCGAAGTCGGCATCGAGTGAATACAATTACATCGCGCTTTCTGATACGCCGGATCAAGTACGGAAGAAAATTATGAAGGCGGTGACGGATTCGGGATCGGAAATCGCCTATGGTGACGACAAACCGGCATTGAAAAATCTCATCAATATCTACTCGCTTCTTTCGGGTGAGACACCCGATGTGATCGTCGCTCAGTTCGCGGGCAAGGGGTATGGCGATTTCAAGAAATCCCTCGCGGAAGTTGTGGTTGGATTCCTCGAGCCATTTCAGGAACGGCTCGCAAAGCTTGATGATGACGCGGTGATGAAGATACTCGCCGATGGCAAATCGAAGGCCGAGACACTGGCAGAAAAGAAGTTTCTCGAGGTCAAACAAAAAGTCGGTTTTTTGAATTAAGAAATATGGAGCAGTTCGCCTGGAAGAAGGGAGAGAAGCCGGATGATGAATTGGAGAGAATGACTCAGGAGTATAATGCGAGCGAAGCCTTGTCGCATCGGAGGAGTGAGTCGAGGTACGGACACTTCGATCATGAACTTCCGAGGACGGAGAAACAACGAGAGGTCGTTTCTCTGGCTGTTTCGGTTTTCGCGGAACATTTCCGTCGATTGGAAGTACCACTGGATAGGGAATTCGGATTTGAATTCGAACAGTTTCACTTTTTCGATCGCAATGGATTTGATGAGGAATTTCCGGATATGCAGGGGGCACTGGGGAATCACGGTCGGCATGGCGTCATCGCGCTCGTTGAGAGGAAGTCGCGTGGAGAATTTTTCCACACGCTTCTTCATGAGATGACTCACGCAGTCGCTGTAAAGAAATATGAACTCGACTCGGAAGAGAAATTTCCAACATATAGGAATGGATACATGATAGCGAATAGAGGTGCGTCTGACTCGGATATTGATGGAGAGTCCTTTCACTTCAAAGCGTTTAATGAGGGAGTGGTGGAAATGACAGCGCTTCGGATGATGTCGCGATATGCGGATCAATTCCGGAATTTTAATATTTCAGAGAAAGAAATAGAGGACACTCTCCAGAATTTTTCGTATGAAGGAATTGTCGCGGTTATCAATGAAATTATCTCTGGATTGGCAGTCGTATTGGGAGAAGATGATCTCGAGATATGGAAGCGGATCGAGCGGGGACAATATACGGGAGAGATGATGTGGATGCGGGGAATCGATCTCGTGTTTGGCAAGGGGTCGCTTCGGGTACTCGACTCGCTCATCGCCTGGCCGAAAACCGATACGGAGAGAGATCATAATAAGAAGGTCCTCGAGTATTTTCAGATGAAAAATGCTGATGAGAGAATAGCATTTCAATCGGAAATTTATTGACCCGCACACCAAATATGTGCCTTAAAAGAGAATAATATTGTTGTAAAAAGTGGGATGCATATTGAAAAGGTTTTAGTAAATAATTGATTTTTGTGCCCCTGGCGTTGCGCATAATTGGTGTGCGGGTTAATTGACGAAAGTAAGTGAGCGGAGTAGTATCTCCACGAAGTAGTTCCTTCCCACAACGGCAGAGAAAGGGATTCATCATGAAATACGTGATATGGGTATTGGAATTCTGGGGAGAGTCTTTCCGAATTTTTCTCGATACATTTTCATCCGGAGCGTTTTCGCCGACATCTTTCCCGAGGACGCTTCCTCGATCGATGAATGGCGATGTGCTGGTTTATGACCTCTTGATGAGCGGGAACGAGGATGAATGGATGGTGCTCGGCACGCTTCATCAGGCGCTTTCCGTGTTCTTCTCTCGGAATCGTATTTCGCTTCGCATATCCGACGAGAAAACCATTTCTCTTTGCGTAGAAGGATATCCGGGGGCATGCGCGGTGATCAATCTTTCGAAGCAGTTGTGGACGCTCTCTGTCCCGCCCAATCTCCTCGCAGGTCCTTCTTATGAAGAGAGCGAATCGAAGTGGGGCGATATCGCCATGAAGATCGCTCAGGCGCTTTCCGAGAAATATGCCTACTGATCTCCATTAAGTCCTATGTGTCCGCACCGGTATTCCGGGGCGGCTTTTTTTGCGGATGTCATTGAAAGGTGATACCCTGAAAATATGAATGCAAAAACGCTGAAAAATATACTGGAAAAAGGAGATGAACATGTGCTCCTTATCGATGTTCGTGAACCTGATGAGGTCTCGGATGAGCCGTATTTTGAGGTTCCACCGGATAATTATCTTCCTCTTTCGCTCACGATTCTCTCTGTTCTTCCAAGAGAGGAGTTCTCAGAGAAAATCATGGGAATGCTCGATCGTCTCGGGTGGGAAGTGGGTTCTGTTCAGATCGTGACGCTGTGCCGATCAGGTCGGCGTTCCGAGGTGGCTCTTCCGTATATCGCGAGGCTTGGGCTTTCTCTTCCGGCTGAGAGTTTGGATGGTGGATATGGTGCTTGGATGATGGAAAACAACGTATAGTATTTCCCATACAACAGCACCTTTCTTTTTATAAGGTGCTCTATGAAAATTCTTTTGATGAAATCCGGTTTGTGGCTGCGTTTGGGAATATC
>JAUPWD010000069.1 GCA_030916685.1 Patescibacteria group bacterium | reverse complement strand
ATCCTCATCCCAGATATCCCCCTCGAGATACGAAAAGTCCTCCGTCTTCAAAGCAACATAATTCGATTCACGGACGAATGACAGCGGCGCATTCTGATACACGTCAATCAGGCGAAGCACCGCCGGACGAATCGCCTTCAGTTCCTCGATAATTTCTTTTTTCTTGGTATTATCCGGCGTCTTGGCAAACCCGCCGGCCATCATGAATGGGGCATGGACGCTCCGTCCCGCGATATAGATCGCAAGGTGATTCCCCGCTGCCTTCACCGCGAACGCATCGTGCAGGAGATCATGTTCGAGCGGATCATTCTCATCAAATTCCAAGAACGAATCCTTGCCAAAGAGATCCGGCATGCAGAAAATATAGAGATGCAAGGCGTGGTCTCGGATAATCAACCCATGATTCGTGAGGTCGCGGAGCTGCATGGTCTGCTCGGATGGCACGAGCCCGAGCGTCCGCTCGACGGCTTCCGAAGAGGCCAACAAATGCGCATTGGAGCAAGTTCCACAGATACGGGACAAGAGCTGTGGGACAGCTGAAATCGATTTTCCTTTGACGGCCTCAGTATAGAATCGCTTGTATTCTTCGATCTTGAATTTCACCGATTCCACTTTCCCATCCCGAAATTCGACATCGAGTCCGGCCGCGCCCTCTACCTTGGTAATCTCGTCGATGGAGAATTTACTGAGTTCTGATACTTGATGCATATAAGAGAGATATTAGATATTAGATACTTGATATGAGTATAAGATAACAGGAGTGGTTTTTTAATAATACTCTGGTGCGACTTTATGCAAGAAAGCATGGTCTTTTCGTGAAACAAAAAGTTTCTTGCATAACGTCAGTGGAACTCCGCGGGGAGTTCCACGGCAACAGAGTATTATAAAAAAACAGGCTAACAAAACAATGTATGCTACTTCTCAAGCTTCACTTCGGGGATCGGAATATTGAATTCCACGAGTGCGTCATTCACAACTTTGAGAAAAGTTGCTTCCACCATCGGACAACCCGGTACCACCGCATCAACCTTAATGATTTCATCGAGTCGCTTCACCTTGTCGCCATAATGGAACTTGTCGAGAATGAAAGCAATTTTCTCATCCTGCTCCTCCGAAAAAGTATTGCGATGCCCCGATGGCATGCCCGTCACCGCACAGGCGCCGATCGCCACCACTCGGGTCGCGAGGGATCGAATCTCCAGGAGTTTCGCTTCCTGATCCGGCGCGGTAATAGCCCCTTCAACAAAAGCGACATCCATCTGATCCATGTACTTCTTCGTCTGGAGCACCCGGGCATTGCGGATATCCAATACATGCTTCCATACCATATAGTGATCATTCATGAGCTCGGTGAAAATCACCGTGCTATCCTCGCAACACGTGAATGAGAACCATCCGATACGCAATTTTTTCTGTTCGGCCATACGATGTGTGACAAAAAGATTAATACCTGACATGATTCATTTTACCATTTTCAAGTGAAAAGAAAAACGGTATAATCAAGTCATCCGCAACTTAACATTTCATTTTCAAAGAAAGGAGCCACCTATGTGCGGCGCCAACATCTTCCCCCAGATTCTCCGCATCGCCGGAATTCCGGAGACGCTTCATGCGCGAACCATTGGAAACGATTCCGTAACGCTCGGCCAAGCCTTCGTCGACCGGCCAGAAAGTGAATTCCTCCATGCGGTCCGGATCTTCGAACAATTCAAGGCCGGGAAGCGAGGAAGCATCACTCGGGAAACGACCATCGGAGAACTCCGCACCGCTACCCGGGAAAACATCATCGACGAAAACATTCAATACCTGTCGCTTACGGGTTCTGCTGCCGAAACAATGCGGACCCGCCTCGCGGAAAAATCCGCAAAGGCCTGATGTCGAACATCGATTCAAAGCCAAACGCCGAGCCCCACGGGACTCGGCGTATTTTTTTTACCTTGATACCACGAGCATCACTTTCTCATCCGGAAAAAGTTTTCCGTGATAGCCGGTCTCATAATCCTGCATAGCGTCGAAAATAATATCGGCCGCGTATCGATATCCATTCCCCTTACGAGTTCCTGGGTCATTGGTGATGAACTCATCGGTTGTGGGATCATATCCCCGAATGAGAAGCGTGTGATAGAGGGGGCCTGGTGCGGTGAAATTTGGGTTTCGCAATTTCTGCCCATTCGCCGGAATAATCACTGTATTTCCTTTAAATAAAGCATTTTTTATATCATCTGTCGTCACATTTTTCACCAATGCTACTTGCATTCTCGGAAAATATTTTTGCGTGAGAAGCAATGTGTCCGCACCAGAAAGGTCGTAGGAATTTTTCGGAAAATATTTTTCTTCTTCTTTCGTGAGAGTCCGTATTTCCACCTCAACCTCCACTAAAGTTCCGAATTTCTTTCCCGTCGCCCATTTTTCCGCCATGAGAAGAGCGGCTTCTTCACAGGCATTCTGAAATACCAAGTCTTTCCAATTCCCCGTCGGAGCCTGAGAGATGAATGAGACATCCTGAATAATTGTTTCCATCGGAATCACTTGCTGTTTTTCAATGACCACAGGAACGGCCTCTGACCTCACCGGCTCCGATACAGGAATTGATATTGCCATTTCGCTTTCCAAAATTTTCGATGGGGAGCTGGAAATTTCAAATCCTTGCCTCCAAAAAAAGAAGAAAGCGATACCAATAAAAATGATAATTACGATGCTGATTTTTTTCATATTTTTCGACTATCGTATGCCCAATGAAGGAGTGCCTGGCGCTGTCTCGGTCGACAGAACATATCCCCTGGTCGGCAATTCTTCCGTACTTGGGCGATATGTCGTGACATCGCACGCCACCTCGCGATCTGCCGGTCATCCTCACTCGGGAGGCGTCGTCCCATGAAGTATCGACAATACCACTGAAACCACCCGCGTGGATCATCCTCCGAAATCCAACCCTTCCGTATCCATTCCGAAAGGGACTGACTCGCTCGAACCGGAAAGAAATTGAGGCTCTTATCATATCCCTCCGGAGAAAGCTTCGCTGCGTCGAACCAGTCTCTCGGAAACTCGAAACGACAATCCGTCATGTATTTTCCACCGAAAACTCCAAGGGCGAGCATCTCTTTCGGCGTCAGATCCGGCTTGAAGTCGGGATGAAAATTCTTCCCCTCCGGTTCGGAAAGGAAATATTCATACCCTTGCTGCATTTTGTCATGGACGATGATTTTTTTTCTCATACACCAGTTGTATCCCGTATCCAGGAAAAAGAAAAGCCCCCGCAAACCAGAGGCTTATACATTATAGTTTTGAATGACTCAATTAGAAGCGACCAGCAGCAACCACGGTCAAAGTATCCGTATAGTCACTAGCCGCAGCTTGCACCGCAGAAATTCTCGCGAGTTCTTTTATCGTCACGGTATCTCCATCAGTCGTTCCGCTTGAGGAAGCGACCGGCTGAAGCGTCGTCGAAAGCGTTCCTCCGCTATTACTGGAATTTCCATCATATTCCTGACCATAACCGGCTCCCTGCGATACCGTACCGGTTCCGGTTCCACTATCCGTAAAAGTGACATCAAGCAGATAACCATTCGTACCACCAGTAAGAGCAGTGGCTGTATTATCTATCGAGCCAGTCGTAGCAATGGTGGCGCCCGTAGAAGCGGAATTCAAAGCGGCATTCGCGCTCTTCACCCAAACAATCCAGCCGGCAGCCGCATTCGTCGCAATCGTCGCCGTTACTCCGTTTGAAAGCTGTGCGGTCGTGGACAGAGCACCTGCAAAGGTATCGGTATTACTTGGCAAAGAAAATGAGAATGTCGCCGGAACCGTCGCGGAAACAACTATCTGATCATTAGAGACAATAGAGAGGGCATAACTCGAAGAATCAATAGTGGTTGGACCAGCGAGCTGCGTCGTAATCGTTCCGACAAGGTTATTCCCGGCGCCTGCATTTGTCAGTGTACTCGTCCCGGAAAAATTGAAGCAATAGAGAGTCCCCACCACCATATCTCCGCTCGGGAAGGTTACGTCCTGACCAGATGCTGCTGAAGCCGTTCCGATACCAATCCAAGCAGTCGCATCGGATGGAATATTAGTCGTGGTCACTGTCCAGTTGGCCGCCGTATCAACGGTTGCAAAACCGGTCGGAAAAGTCACCTTAACAGTCGTTTCTACTGCGGTCGTCGAGGACTTAGCACATACCATGCCCCCGGTCGTCACACCATCAGCCAAACGATCCAGGCGGACATACGCCTGTTGGAGACCAGCAGCCTCAGCCTTCTCAATAAAAAAAAGTGGGGCAACAAGGGAAATTAAAAGGGCGAAAAAAGTCATGATCGGCACTGCTTGTCTTTGCTGTTTCATACT
>JAUPWD010000068.1 GCA_030916685.1 Patescibacteria group bacterium | reverse complement strand
CTATAGTTTCCTCACCGCCGTCGGCAAGATCGACGAACTCCTTGATCGTGCCAAGGAACTTGGTATGACATCACTCGCACTTACCGACTACACCGGCCTCTACGGTGCCGTGGAATTCTACATCCATGCCAAGGAGAGAGGCATCAAACCGATCATCGGCGCTGAGGTCTATGTGACCAAGGACCTCCTTGATCGAAACAACACTTCCGAAAATCGCCGACGAAGCACGCTTGTCCTCCTCTGTGAAAATGAAAAAGGGTACAAGAACCTCATGAAGATGATTTCCGTCGCGCATCTCGAGGGATTCTATTACAAGGCCCGCGTCGACAAGGATCTCCTGCGGAAATATTCCGAAGGATTGATTGCTCTCTCCGGATCACTCACCGGCGAGGTGCCATCGGAAATTCTCTATGGCAACGATGCGCGAGCCAAAGAAGCCGCGCTCGAATACCAGGATATCTTCGGAAAAAATAATTTCTTTCTCGAAGTCCAGCCACAGCCGACGTATGAGAATCAGATCATCGTCAATCAGGGACTCTCGGTCCTTTCTCAGGAAACGGGTATTCCCCTCGTCGCCGCAGTCGATGTCCACTACGTGAAGAAAGAAGATGCCGCGACCCAGGACATTCTCCTCTGCATCCGTGACAATAAAAAAGTCGAGGATCAGAATCGAGTCAGCTACATGAATCTCAATCTCTCGCTCCATTCCGAGGAAGAGATGCGATCGCTTCTCCCTGAGTTCACCGAGGCGATCGACAATACGACGAAAATCGCGAACCGCTGTAATGTCGAAATCTCTCTCGGACAGACACAGCTCCCACACTTCGACGTGCCTGACGGAGAGACGACCGAAACGCTCCTCCGGAAACTCTGTGAACTCGGACTCACCAAACGCTACGGCACAGACATCCTTCCGAAGCATCGTGAACGCATGGAATATGAACTTTCGGTCATCGAGAAAACCGGCTATGCTTCCTACTTTCTCATCGTCCAGGATTTCGTGAACTGGGCGAAAGACAATGGTGTCGTCGTCGGACCAGGTCGCGGATCGGCCGCCGGTTCTTTCGTTGCGTATCTGACCGGCATCACAAACATCGATCCAATCGAGTACAAGCTTCTCTTCGAGCGGTTTCTCAATCCGGAGCGCGTTTCCATGCCAGATGTCGATATGGACTTCGCTGATACACGTCGCGATGACGTCCTCGCCTATGTACGCAAAAAATACGGAGAAGATCATGTTGCGCAGATCATCACCTTCGGAACTATGGCTGCCAAAGCGGCTATCCGCGATGTCGGCCGCGGACTCGGTTTTCCCTATGCGTTCTGCGATCAGATTTCCAAGATGCTGCCGATGTTCACGACGCTTCGAAAAGCGATCGCCGAAGTGCCGGAGCTGAAGAAAATGTATGAGGAAAACAAGGATGCCAAACGCCTCATCGACAATGCGATGAAGCTCGAAGGAAACGCCCGTCACGCCTCCATGCATGCCTGCGGCGTCGTCATCACGAAAAATCCCGTCACCGACTACACCCCGCTCCAGAACGTCTCCGGATCAAAAGTCGGCGTCGTCACGCAGTATGCGTCGTCGACCAAGTCCAGTGCCGTGGAAAAAATCGGACTCCTCAAGATGGACTTCCTCGGATTGAAAAACCTCACCATCATCCAGAACACCATCCGCATCATCAAAGCGCTTGGGCAGATGGACAGCCTCGCGGAGAAACTCGATCTCGATCCGGAAACGATTACGGTTTCACAGATTATGGATCACCTCCCTCTCGATGATGAGCTCGCCTTCAAGCTCTTTCAGGATGCCCGTACGACTGGAATCTTTCAGTTGGAAAGTAATGGTATGAAACGCTACCTGAAACAACTGAAGCCGACCGTTCTCGAAGATATCATCGCTATGGTCGCCCTCTATCGTCCCGGTCCGATGGAATGGATTCCCGACTTCATCGATGGCAAACATGGACGGAAGGAAGTGAAATATCTCCACCCCTGCCTCGAGCCAATCCTCCGGGACACCTACGGTGTCGCCGTCTATCAGGAACAGGTCATGCAGATCGCGCGTGACCTCGCCGGATTCACCATGGGCGAGGCCGATGTACTCCGCAAGGCAATGGGAAAGAAAATCATCGACCTCATTCAAGAGCAACGAATCAAATTTATCAATGACGCCGCGGAGAAAAAGAAAGTCCCCCGTGCCGTCGCGGAGAAAGTTTTCTCTTTCATCGAACCGTTCGCCGGCTATGGATTCAACCGCTCCCATGCCGCCTGCTACGCCCTCATCGGATACCAGACCGCCTATCTCAAAGCGCACTATCCGGCACCATTCATGGCTGCCCTCCTCACGAGCGACCAACATGACACCGACCGTGTCGCCATCGAAGTACGCGAGTGTCGCGAGATCGGCATCGAGGTCCTCCAGCCGGATGTCAATGAAAGCTTCGAAGAATTCGCGGTCATCAAGGATGAAACCGGGAAGGAAAAAATCCGCTTCGGATTGAATGCTATCAAAAATGTCGGCGAGCACGTCGCGGCAGAGATCGTCGCCGAGCGGAAGCGCAATGGGAAATTCACAGACCTCACAGATTTCGCCGAGCGCATCCAACACAAAGACCTGAACAAGAAATCGCTCGAAGCGCTCGCGAAAGTCGGCGCGCTTGAACAATTCGCCGAGCGTAATCAGATACTCGCAAGCGTCGATGAGATCCTCAAACACTCGAAAAATCTCGACCGAATCAAAAATTCCCACGCCGACAGCCTCTTCGGCGACCTCCCCGTCGTCGTCTCCACGCTCCGCATGACGAGTGCCGCCCCCGCGAGCAAGAAAGAGAAGCTCGCCTGGGAAAAAGAGCTTCTCGGTCTCTACGTCACCGATCATCCGGTCAATGAATACAAGGACTATCTCGACAAGAATGCCGATCCGATCATTGACCTCGAAAAGCACGATGACAACGCGATCGTCCGCGTCGGCGGCGTCATCACCAATGTGCGGAAAGTCACGACCAAACAAGGTGGCATCATGTTCTTCCTCGGACTCGAGGATCTCTCCGCACGCGTCGAACTCGTCGTCTTCCCCCGTCTCGCCGAAGCGACCGAAAATCTCTGGATCGAAGACCAAATCGTTTTCGTCTCAGTCAAGGTAACCCGCAAAGACGGACTCCTGCGGCTCTCCATCGAAGACGGCAAGAAACTTTCACCAGATGAAATCGATCTCTTCCGTCGCATCGAGGCGACGAGAGATAAGATTGCCATAGAGACAAAGCGCGAAGAGGATTTCAAAAAACCACAGGAAGCATCGGATCCGATCGTCATCATCGTAAGGAATGACGCCCCAGCACAATTCCTCGAAGAACTCACCCGCACACTCAAAACCTGTCCTATCGGATCACACCAAGTCTTCGTCTCGGTCTATGGCAAACAAATCGCCACCGCCTTCTCTATCGTCTCAGACGACTCCACCCTCGCTTCCCTCCGCGGCGTCGAAGGGATTGAAAGTATCTCTTGCTAAAAAGTTTGTCTTTCTTTCGTCTTCATGCGATACTTTTTGACTATGAAACGACCTCATTATAATATCATCGCGATCATCGGTCCGACGGCCTCTGGGAAGTCGGATTTAGCGATTGCTCTCGCAAAGAAATACGACGGGGAAATTATTTCCGCCGACAGCAGACAGGTGTACCGGGGAATGGATATAGGAACAGGAAAAGTCGTAAACGACTTTCCTGTAATTTCTAATTCCCAATTTCTAATTTCTAAAAAAGAGAGGGGTCTTTATTTATCAGAAGGTATCATTCATCACCTGATCGACGTGGCGTCGCCGAAGCGGGAATATAATATCTCACATTTTCTCCGCGATGCGAAAAAAGCAATCACCGATATCGAGAAGCGAGGCAAGCTCCCGATCATCTGCGGCGGGACGCACTTCTGGATACAAGCACTCATCACCGGACAGACGCTTCCGGAAGTAAAGCCGGATAAACTCCTCCGTGCCAAGCTCGAAAAAAAATCAGTTGAAGAACTTTTCGCGATGCTCGAAGAAAAAGATCCGGAACGCGCAGAAACGATCGATGCGAAAAATAAATATCGCCTCATCCGCGCACTCGAAATATGTGATGCACTCGGTTCTGTTCCCAATACAAAATACGAAATACAAAATACGAAATACAATTCCATCATCATCACCCTCAATCCCGAGAAAGAAATCCTCCGTGAACGGATACGACTCCGCCTCGAAAAGAGATTTGAGGAAGGGATGATCGAGGAAGTGCAGAACCTCCGAGACTCCGGAATCTCCTGGAAACGACTCGAGGGCTTCGGACTCGAGTACCGATACATCGCACGATTTCTTCAAGGAAAAATTTCAGAAGAAGAAATGAAAGAAAAACTCTTCTTCGAAATCTGGCACTATGCCAAACGCCAACTCTCCTTCATCCGTCGATGGGAAAAACAGGGAATTCAAATCCACTGGATCGAAAAATTGGAAGACGCCAAAAAGATACTGGAACAAAAAAAGGCCTGATATAGGCCTTTTTTATAGATATAGAAAGAAAATACTCTGATTATATTATAGCACACTTCTAACTATATTGCAATAGTAAACTACCTATCCTTTTCTCATCATCCGGCGCATCCGATACTTCATGACGAAGTACATGAGAAGCGTCGGAACGACCGGAACGGCGATACTGAACAAGACGAGCCTCCAAGGCACCACCCAGAAGTCCACCACTCCCTCGAGGGGGATATCACGCTTGCCATCATCATAGACGAGGAGGAGTTTGGCTTGGTACTTGCCGAATCGGAGCTTGGAAGCATCCTTCCAATTCCAGTCGAGGACTTTCTCGATATTGCCATCTGTGTCATGGACGACTATTCCATCTTCTGTTTTGTCGATATATCGGAGGAATCCATCATCCCAGTTCATGGTAAAGGTTCTTCCGGAGTCTGGGAGGACATTGCCTTTTTCCTGGTTGATCTTGATGGAGGTGATTTCCTTCTCTCCTTCTCTTCCGATGAAGAGGTTACCGGTTGGGGCGATATGGACGCTTCCGGTGTTTTTCAGATTGACGGTGAAGGTGGCCGGGAGGAATTCATACCATTTCCTGCTTACTTCGAAGTTCGTGACAGTGACTTCTCGCTTCGCATTGGGAACCTTGGCTTCGAGGAGGACGAGGATAGCGGTACCACCGGTAAGAGCGGTCTGTCCGGCTTTGACTTCTACGTTTTCATCGGATCTTGAGAAGACGAGGGCATAGTAGTAACCGAAGGCAGCGTTCTCAGGGACGGTGAAAGTGGCAGTGATGGTCTTCCACTCATTCGGCGCTACGGTAAAGGTGTCTTCTGAGAAGCGTACCCAGTCAAGGAAGGTATCCCCCTCTTCTCTGTCGAGGAGAAGTGGGGCACCCTCTTGTCCGTAGGCCTTGAACTTCATGAGATCGATCTTGAGAGTCTCTCCTCTCGTTCCCTGGTTTTGGATACGGAGGGGGGTTTGGATGGTTTTCCCTGGTTCCGTGATGAGATTGATCGGGAGAGGGGAGGTGGTGAGGCGGAGATCTCCTTCCTGGGCTTGTACAGGGAGGGAGAGGAAAAGAGAAAAAAGTCCTATGAAGAGGACAACCCTGCTCCTATTGGTTGTTTCTGAGCGAAATATCATATTGTACCTGTATTATAGAGGGTTTTAGGGAGATTGGCGAGGGGTCGGTTACCCGAGTCTTTTCTTTAATATATCGACGATAATCTGAGGATTTGCCTTTCCTTTCGTCTCTTTCATCACCTGTCCCATCAGGAACTGTAGTGCATTTTGCTTGCCAGCACGATAATCCGCGATAGATTTCTCATGAGAAGCAAGTACCGTATCGACGACCAATTCAAGCGCCCCTGTATCACTCACCTGCCCCAAATTCAACCGATCCACGATATGAGACGGATCATTGTCTCCACCCTGATACATCTCGGCGAGCACCGTCTGCGCCGCGCTCGAATTAATTTTCCCATCGACGATGAGGCCGATAAATTCAGCGTAATTCTCCGCAGAGAACAGGAGTTCCTTCACGGTCTCATTCTGATCCGCAAGGTGTTTGCGCACCTCTGTGATGAGATAATTCGCAGCGAGCTTGAATGCCTTCGCACCATCCCCTGTCATCTC
Organism: Patescibacteria group bacterium; assembly: GCA_030916685.1. The sequence goes on along the minus strand of JAUPWD010000068.1, from coordinate 3,970 downwards.
ATGACTCGCTTTCTTCTCGGCAAGCTCACTTCCCACCTGTTCGAAATATTCTGAAAATTCCCGATCCTCCGTAAGCACGAGCGCATCCGCCTCTGGAAGCATATACTCTTCCTGAAAACGTTTTACCTTGGCATCCGGCAATTCCGGGAGAGTCCGTCTGAGCGCTTCGAAATATTCCTCCGTAAAATCAAATGGCGGAATATCCGGCTCCGGAAAATATCGATAATCATGCGCGGACTCCTTCTTGCGCTGGGACACCGTCTCTCCTCTATTTTCATCCCAACCTCTCGTTTCCTGCACGAGTGATCCACCCGATTCCAATACTTCGGTCTGTCTTTTGATTTCAAAATCAATCGCCTTCTCGACGGCCTTGAACGAATTGATATTCTTCACCTCCACCTTCGTCCCGCTGAGACGCTCCGCCCCATCAGGATAGAGAGAGATATTCACTTCACAACGCATCTGCCCTTTTTCCATATCCGCATTAGACACATCAAGGTATCGCAGCGTCTGACGAAGTTTCTGACAGAAGGCGCGTGCCTCCTTGCCCGTCGAGAAATCCGCCTCAGTCACGAGCTCCATGAGCGGAACGGATGAGCGATTATAATCCACGAGCGTATAGTTCGCGCCCGTCGGATGGATGAGCTTGCCCGTATCTTCCTCGAGGTGGATGCGCGTCACACGAAAACTCTTCCCGTCAGCGACGATCGCGCCCATCCCGCAGAACGGTTCATCGTACTGGGAAATCTGATATCCTTTCGGCAAATCAGGATAGAAATAGTTCTTCCGATCGAATTTCGCATGCGTGGCCAATGCGCAATCGAGGGCCAGCCCCACACGCTGTACCGACTCGATAGCTTTTCTATTCGGCACCGGGAGCGCCCCCGGCTGTCCCGTACACACCGGACAGATATGCACATTCGGTTCCTTCTCCATGCCCAAACCATTCTTGCAGGAGCAGAACATTTTCGATTCGGTTTTCAGCTCGGCATGCACTTCCATGCCGATAGTAACATTGTATTTCATAATTTGCAGAAGATACTGGATACTAGATATTAGAAAAAATTATAAACCTGTACTTCCAAAAGCAGATTCCCCCCGCTCGCTCTCCGGCAATTCGGAAACCTCTTCCACAAAAGGATGCTCGACTTTTTGGATCAAAAGTTGAGCGACCTTTTCACCGGCAGAGAATGTGAGAGTCTGATCGGCAAGGTTCTTTGCGATGACAATCACCTCTCCCCGATACCCCGCATCAATCACTCCACCCATAGTCTTCAATCCCCTTTTCAATGCGATACCGGATTTATCCCATATCAATCCAACATACCCCTCGGGAATCGCAAAAGCAAGCCCGGTCGCAATTCCCTTCCGTTCGCCTGGAGCAAATTCGATATCCTCTTTCGTACACAAATCCAGCCCCGCATCATGCGCCAAAGCAAACTGTGGCACCTTCGCTTCCGGAAACAATTTTTTAATGGAAAGTTTCATAAAATTACACGCTACCGATTATCCCCATCGCCCAAGAGAGTATCCCTCTCCATGCGACTCTGCGTTTTTTCAATGTTTTTCTGTGCCACATCATCTAGAGAAACCCCGATCTCCGTCGCGAACTGCGACACATACCAGAGAAGATCTCCGAGTTCTTTTGTAAGTTCATCCCTCGCATGATCATCAAGAATACCTTCCTTCTCACGAAAAATCTTCTTCACCTTATCGGCCACCTCACCGGACTCCCCAGCAATACCGAGCACCGGATACAGGAAATTTTTCCCGGCATCAGGATAAATTGCCGTCTTCTGAGATTCTCTCTGATATTCCTCGAAATTCATATTTTACTTCAATAATTCATTTACGATTTTTTGAATATCCGCCTGAACGCTTTCGATATCCTGATTCGCATTCACCTGCTTCCATCGATACCGTTCGCCGAGAAGGAGATGAAAATTTCGACAAATCCGAATGCGATCAGCATTTGTTTCATTGCGATGTCCCGCCTCGATCGCGGTATCAAATCGCTCCCCATGCATGAGAATAGAGAGATTAGGGGCGAGCAGATCCTGATTGATATCCTCGAGGTATTCGAGATTAGCACCCCAGGTAAGTCCCCAGGCGATACCCGTTCCCGTATAATCCTCCGCCACGATCCATTCGCCGGCATCGAGTCGCTTTCGCAATTCTGTCTCATACCGTCGCCTGTTTTCCGCATACTTCATCTGGAGCTCCTCCGTCGAAAGTTCATTCGCATTTCGAAATTCTGGATCACGGAGATATTGATGGATGAATGGTCCTTCCGGCTCCAAATCATACACGGGGTACTTCAAACGACTTGCCTGCTTTCCCTGGGATTGCAAAAACTGCACCAAAAGCTCGACCTGCGTCGTCTTGCCGATACCATTGATACCGTACAGCGTAATCATCTTCCCCTTCATATCCATACATCTCTGACTCATTCCCAAATTATTACTGAGATCGCTTCTTCAATTCCTCCACGACGCCATCGATCTGTGCGTACAATTCCTCGAGCGTGCCATTATTATCGATAACGAACTCCGCGCGATCCTTCAGCTCGGCGATACCCGTTTCCGTCTCCAGCTTGGCATCCTTCTCGAACTGCACGGCGGTCTTCGTCGCATCATCGGAATTCTGACGTCGCTTCGTCAGGCGTTCGAATCGTACTTCCGGAGAGGCATCGACATAACAAAAATAGAAATTCGGATCCGTCTCCATATGCACCATATCCGGAAACCGCCGGATACCATCGACGACGACGAATTCGATATCGCTCGCCTCCGCCTCATCGAGGATCACCTTCGAGAGAATATCTTCACCGAAAGCTTTGCGCAGGTAAAGCGAGAGCTTGGCCATATTCTCCCGATTCTGATCGAGATGCACCCGATCGAGGATGTCCCGGAGCGGTTGCGAGAAACGCAATTTCAGTGCGCCATGTTTCTCAGCAAGATAATCCCCCACTGCATCCTTCCCCGAAGCGATCTCCCCTGCCGTTCCTAAGATGATTTTCTGTGACATGGTGTTTATTGATATCCTATTATATTTACCTCTCTAGAGTAACAAAAGCGAAGCGAAATGTCTTGTTATCACATTCCTCCCGGGAAATCTCCTTCTTGAATTCGGAATACTCCGGAAAGAATGTATCTGCTTCAAAATCACCTTCAACCAATGTCAGATAAAGACGATCCGCATACGGGAGAAATTGACGGTAAATACTCGCGCCGCCAATGATGAAAATCTCCTCCCGCTCGACTTCCCTCGCTTTCTCCAGAGCTTCGTCAATCGATCGAACTATGACACATCCTTCGGGAGAAAAATGTTCATCGATTGAGAGAACGATGTTCGTCCGATTCGGGAGCGGGCGCCCAATCGACTTATAGGTATTTTCTCCCATGATAACCGCGTGCCCCGAAGTCGTCTCCTTGAAATGCTTGAAATCCTCCGGTATATGCCAAAGAAGCGCATTCTGAAAACCGATTGCCCGATCTTTCCTCGCAATGGCGGAAATCATACTAATCCTTGGATGAGACATAAATTCTTCTTAAACAGCAATCGGAGCCTTGATAGCCGCATGCGATTCATACCCCTCAAGTGTGAAATCTTCGAACGTGAAATCAAAAATATCTTTTACCTCAGGATTCAATCTCATCTTCGGTATCGCCATCGGCGTCCGACTCAACTGTTCGCGCACCTGATCGAAATGATTTTTATACAGATGCACATCACCACCCGTCCAGACGAACTCCCCCGGCTCATACCCCGTCGCCTGTGCCACCATCATGAGAAGGAGCGAATACGAAGCAATATTAAACGGTACGCCGAGAAACGTGTCACAACTCCTCTGATACAACTGACAAGATATCTTTCCATTAGCGACGAAAAACTGAAAGAGACAGTGGCAGGGCGGGAGTCCGGCCTTCGCCATCTCGTCGATATCCGCGACATTCCAAGCCGAGACAAT
>JAUPWD010000067.1 GCA_030916685.1 Patescibacteria group bacterium | reverse complement strand
TTTAGAAGAATCGGCTCAATTTTTCGAGCAATTGGAATTGAGAGAAATCCTTTATGGTGATGAATGCCATGAGGAGGAGGAGGAGCAAGAATCCGATCTGATGGAGCGCCATCTCGACTTTCTGACTCACAGGACGCCCCTTCAGCTTCTCGAGAAGAATGAAGAATATCCGGCCACCATCAAGAGCGGGGAACGGAAGGATATTTACGATACCGAGATTGATCGAGAGGATCGCCGCGAACTGAAGGAGGTAGACAAAACCAAGATCACTCATCTGTTTCGTCATATAGACGATACCGACGGGCCCGGTCACATCGACGGCTACCTTGTCCCCACCGAAAAGCATCCCGAACATCCGTCCAAGTGCGACGAGAATTTGCTTCGTCATCTCATAGGTATTGATCGCCCCCTGATAGATGGCTTCGAAAAACGGGAGTTTCACAATAGCTGTCTCGGTAAATCCAATACCGAGCGCACCCTCATTCGCCGGAGGATTCACGCGGGGTGTCCCATGCAATTTCAATTCTTTTCCGAGACGATTCACCTCGATGACAATTTCGGTTCCCTGTTTGGATTTGATGATCGAACTCACTTCTTCGAGCTCCATCACCTTCTTCCCATCGATGGCGAGCACCTGATCCCCTGCCTGGAGACCCATTTCCGATGCAGGCGCATTTTTCAAAACATTGGTGATATAGATCTTCGTATCCGGATACTCCGATCGATTGCTCGAATCGATCGCCTGAGGAAAGCCGATCATGAGAACGATTGACACGAGAAACCAGGCAAAGATAAAGTTCATGAAAACACCGGCACCCAAAACCTTGGTGCGGATCCACGCGGACTTCCCGGCGAAACTATCCGGATCATGACTATGCCCGTCCTCCCCTTTGATGCGAACGAATCCCCCAAGCGGGAGCCAATTCATGGAAAACAGCGTATTCTTACTTTCGACATCCCTGTTCCCCCAGACGAAGATGTATTTCCCGGTTACATCATCCTTATAGAAACCGAACATTCGCGGCGGAAAACCAAAACCGAATTCATCTGCTTTGATACCATTCCGAACGGCGACGATGAAATGCCCCGCTTCATGAACGAAAACGAGAAGGCCGAGAATGATGATGAAAATGATGATAGTGAGAAGCATAAAATTTCAGATTGCAGATTTCAGATTGTAGAATCAGGAGAAATTGAAAGTTTTTCAATCTACAATCTGCATTCTTCAATCTTCAATTATTTAGACGGTCATTATTTCCGATTCTTTCTTCTCGCGGAGCGATTCGAGGCGAGCATTGTATTCATCGACGGTCTTCTGGAGTTCCTCCTTACCGCGGAATTTGTCATCCTCACCGATAGAACCCTCCTTCTCCCATTCCTGAATTTGCTTCCAGATCTCTTCACGGGTATTACGTATCGATATGCGCGCATCTTCGAGCTTCTGATTCAAGACTTTCACCAAATCACGGCGACGGTCCTCGGTGAGCGCCGGGAGCACCACGCGAACCGCTGCACCATCATTGGATGGATTGAGCCCGAGATCTGATTCGCGGATCGCTGTCTCGACGAAAGCGATTGCCCCGCGATCCCACGGCTGAATGAGGATTTGCCTCGCTTCCGGTGTGGAGATAGTCGCAATCTGCTTGAGCGGTGTCTTAGCACCATAGTAATCGACGAGCAGTCCCTCGACGAGCGCTGGATTAGCGCGACCCGTCCGGAGTTTAGCAGCCTCTTCTTCGAAATGCGTCACCGCGGACTCAAACTGATCCTGATTGGCTTCGATATGTTCTTTGATCATATTATTTTACTTCATTTTTCTTAAGCCTATATATATCGTTTTCGGATTCATCCAGTCGTAAGCGATCGTACTCACTCCCTTGTCGGACTGTAATCGCGTCGTCATCCAGCTCTTGCCCGAATCGAGCGACCGATAAAAGGTATCACCCGCCGAATACGAGATCTCACTCGAATTCATCGGATTGACCGCTATCGCCCGGATCGGAAACTTCCGCGAGCTTTCGATGATATCAATATTCTTCCAGGTCTTGCCGTAGTCATCCGTCCGATACATTCCGCCCTGCATCCCGGCATAGAGCACCTCCGAGCGGAGCGGGTCACGGGTGAGGGTGAGCACCGTCCCGGAAATATTCTGATTCGCATTGCGAGGATCAGCCGGGAAATCCGATGCCTTCGTCTCGGAATACTTGATACCACCATCAGTCGTCCAGATAACTCCGATATTGAACACCGCAGCGATAAAGGCATCCTTGTTGGTCGGATGCGGATAGATATCCGTTACCGGTCCCTTGGCGAGACCGAAATTCTTCCACGTCTCTCCTCCATTCTCGCTCTTCAGGAGAACACCACCACTCGTCCCAGCATAGATGATGTTCGGAGCGAGACGACTCTGTGTGATCGATGACACCACAGTACTCTCTCCCGGTTCGGTATATACTTCCTTCCAATTCTTCCCGCTATCGGTGCTTTCATAGATTTTCCCGGTTTTCTTCCAGACACCGGTGGCGAGCAGACGCTCAGAATTACGGACATCGACGATGATACCGAAGACACGCTCCGGAGGAAAGGTGATCCGCTCCCAATGCTCCGCTCCATCCCACGATCGGAAAATACCATCTGCTTCGGTACCGACATAGAGAATAGCTGAATTGTTCGGATCGAAATTGATCGTCAGGATATCCGATTCCGGTAAGGCAAGCTTGTCATCGATCCTTACCTTCGGATCGAAGCTCACTCCCGCATCGGAGGATTTGAGGATGCTCCCTGTCGCGGTCTTCACGGAAAGAGATCCGTCTTTGCCACCGGTCGTCGAGAGGGAACACCCGGAAAGCATGACTGCCGCGGCGGCGATGGCGAGGAGAGAGAAAGTGTGTTTCATAGTTTTTTGAAAGCTTGATATTTCCATTATACCACAGCCTTCTCATGCATTTCAAAGCGCAAAACGGGGGTCATTTTTATGATGCCTCACGATGAAAATATAGAGCGGAGTGAGTATTGCGAAGAAAACGATTCCCAAGGAGAAAAATCCGTACTGATACGAGAGATGCTGTATAGCGAAGCCGAGACCGAAACTCACAAGTGCCCCGATCATAAGCTCCATCTGTGATCCCACTGAGAGGAGTGTCGCCTTGAATTTGCTTTCCTTGATGATATCCATCTGATACCCCTCATCGATACGACTCAGCCCCCAATTGAAAGCATTGATTATGATAAAGGCGCCTGCTACGAGCCATGGTGCAGGGAAAATACCCAGAAGCATGATAAGTCCGCCATATAAGAGAATCTCGAGTCGATAGAAGGAAAAAACGTTTATCCTTTTCTTCATTCCCCCGCTATACGCGAGCATGAGTGATGCACCCATTCGTCCCAATCCAAACAGAACACCAAACCAGATGACCGGTATGCCGAGCATCTCCTGATACGGGGCTCGGAAACCGCTGGTCGCGAAGAGTACGCCACTGACAATTCCAGAAAAGAGGGAGAACACGAAAAAATGCAGTCGATGTCCCTCCTGTAACACCTGCCGAAAATTCGTCGCCTCGATTTCTTCGATATGCTCCGGCGAAACTTTCGGCGCTACTAATGAAAGAGCAGCGAAGAGGCCGATTGCATCTGTCACCAGGGAAATGATGAACGGGAGCTTGTAACTCACGCTGGTGAGAAATGGAATGGTCATCATGAAAACAATCGGTACCGCGAATCCAATCGAACCGATCTTCCCCATTATCTCCGTATAGTCATCCTCCCGCTTCAATCCGCGAAGCGTCTCGTGCATGAATGCACTTCCTGTCCCACTCTGAAAAGCATTCGAGATCGCGAGAAATACCCCTCCCAGGGCGAGAAATGCCACATCACTCGCAAAGAGAAAGAATGCCGTGGAAACAAGCATCGACATCCTCGCTATGACGAGCGCCTGTTTGTGTCCGATTTTATCCGACAGGTATCCACTCGGGATCTCGAAAAGGAATCCAGCTGCATTACTTATCAAAAACAAGAGTCCGATCGTCTGTGCCGTCACATCCGGAATCGTCAGATAATATATGCTGAGAATCGCCACGAAAATACGCTTATTCGCGATCAGTATGAGCGCGTACTTCCAAATATTTCCCTGTAAGTTCTGTTCCACGTGGATGTCCTTGAAACGAGGTAAAGAAAAAATGGTGGGTGCGGGGGGAATCGAACCCTCGACCGTTGGCTTAAAAGGCCACTGCTCTACCGACTGAGCTACGCACCCGAATTTTCAATCAACAGATAACATTAACCAGTAAACAACAAAAACCAAACAAAATCAAGCACCAAAGTATGGCGACCTTGTTTGTTGTTGACTGTTAATTGCTCTTTGATTGAATCACGTCTTTCCCGACGAATGGCCGGAGGACTTCCGGAACGATGACTGAACCATCGGCTTGCTGATAGGTCTCCAGGATAGAGATAAACACGCGCGGGCTCGGAAGTGCGGTGTTATTGATCATATAGACATATTTCCGTTCTCCGGTCGCCGCATCCTTGTATTTCACATCCAGGCGGCGCGACTGCCAATCGAGGAAATTAGAAGCGGATCCGGTCTCGCCAAATCGTTTCATCCCCGGCATCCACGCTTCGAGGTCGAATTGCCGATACTTGCCGGCCCCCATATCCCCCGAGCAGATTGCGAGCTTCCGATAGGTCAGCCCGAGTTCCCGGTGCATCTCTTCCGAAATTGCCACCATTTCCTCCTGAAGCCTGTTCGCCTCATCGACATCCGCCGAAGTGAG
>JAUPWD010000066.1 GCA_030916685.1 Patescibacteria group bacterium | reverse complement strand
TAGGACGAAAACTCCGGAAGGATTTTTGTGTGGCAATTCTGTTCGGCGTTCTCCCGGACCTCCTCTCTTTCGGGATTTTCATCGTCGGGTCGTGGGTGGGTGTATTTGATCATCCGGATTTTTCTTCGGGCAAGCATCCTGATCCGTCGATGATCCCCGCATTCGTGCAGAACTTTTATAATGTGACCCATAGCCTGATCGTTTTCATGGTTGTCGCCGGTGTCGTGTATCTCGTTCTTCGGAAAATATACTGGCCGATGTTCGCCTGGCCACTGCATATTCTCTATGATATCCCGACTCATTCGGCGGAATTTTTCCCAACACCGTTTCTGTGGCCGGTTTCAGATTATTTTTTTCATGGGGTATCTTGGGGTCAGCCATGGATTTTCTTTCCGAATTGGATTCTTCTCCTCGCCTGTCTGTATTGGTTTTTTCTCCATCGGAGGCTGAAAAATCGTTTTGCCTCTCGACAAAAGGCGAAAAATGCGCTATAATAGATATATAAGTGAATAAAACGGGTGCCCAGGCATCCGTTTTTCTTTTACTTAAGGCTTGTATGAGCCATTAAATACGATATGAACCAAAAAAAGCGACAATTGATCAAAAAAGGATTTTCCCGGTACCCCATACGGACCGATGTTTTGGTTTTGCAGGAACAGGCAGCAGCAGAACAGGGATTGATGCTGGCACTTTTGAGTAGCGTGGTATTTCTTATCGGATTTGCTTTTACCCTGTTGGGTCAGACGCGGATGGCGGAAGTTGATGTGCCGAAGCCGGTCGCTCCTACGGTATTGGAACAGGATATTCGATCCATGGTAGACGGATATCCGATGGAAGTTATGTCGAGGGAGATCTCCCGACATGATCGTGTCGTTGCTGCTTTCGTCGTCGCCATCGCGAAAAAGGAATCAAATTGGGGCAAACGATCGCCGAAACTTGATGGAAAGGATTGTTATAACTATTGGGGATTTCGTGAGAAGCGGGATCGCATGGGAACGGGTGGACACACTTGTTTCGATAGCCCGAAAGAGGCTGTACGTGCCGTTTCGAAGCGAATTGAGAATCTCATGTATGAATATGATCGAAACACGCCGAGAGAGATGATCGTCTGGAAGTGCGGATATTCTTGCGCCGGACACTCCGATACGAGTGTTGATAAGTGGGTGAGCGACGTGGATTACTATTTCCGTCAGCTACAGACAGAGGAAATCGCACAGAAACTCTAAGCTCGAGCAAGCCTTGAAAAGTCCCGCCTACCGCGGGGCTTTTTTTAGTATCTCTCTCAAATCTCATGTCGAGCATAAAATTCCATCCTTTCGAGCGAAAATTCTGAGAAAGTGAGGAGGGCTATCGCGATAACCAGACGAGCTTTTCAGGATTTGCAGCCGAAAGGATGGAATTTTAGCCGACAAGCATTGATGATTTTTTTTCCTATTCATGCGGTGAGACTTGAGAGAGATACAAGGATGATGTAGAATAGCATTGTATTACCTGGGGGGGAGGTATATATAAATTTTAAGAAAGTAAATATGCAAGAAAAGAAAAAGCTTTTGGTAAATTATCGGAAGGCTCAATCGCTCCTCGGGAAGATCATCGAGATGCTCGAGCGGGATACATACTGTATTGATATCATGCAACAGAATCTGGCAGTAATGGGGCTTCTCAAATCGGCGAATGGACAGCTCCTCGAGCGACACCTCCAATCCTGTTTCAAGAATGTGATGGAATCAGGAAGCGAAGGGAAGAAGCAAAAAATGATTGGTGAAATTTTGACGGTAACCAAATTAAACGGACGCTAATATGAACAAAAAAACTTTCTCTATTCGGGGTATGCATTGTCGGTCTTGCGAGCTCCTCACGGAGGACGAACTGTCTCAGGTGTCTGGCGTATCGAAGGTGAAGACGAATTTCCGCACAGGAGCGGTAGAGGTCTCGTATGAGGGCAAGGAGCCCTCGGATGAGGTATTGAAAGAGGCAGTGAAGCGCGCGGGATATGAAGCAGGCATTGGTAAGCGTCCTTGGTTTACGGATGATATTTCCGAATGGGTGAAGGTACTCTTTGCAGCAGGCATCGTATTTCTTCTCTATGTCGCTTCCCGAGCATTTGGTTTGTTCGATATCACGTTCCAATCGACGGAGAACCTCTCAAGCTTGTCATTCGTGCTCCTCCTCGGATTGGTGGCGGGACTGTCGACGTGTATGGCGATTGTCGGAGGCATGGTGCTCGCGATATCTGCCAGGTATAGCGAGATGCACCCGGAAGCGAGTGTTCGTCAGAAGTTTCTCCCGAACGTTTCTTTCAATGTCGGTCGAGTAGTGGGATTCGCAGTGCTCGGGGGACTCCTCGGAGCAGCAGGGTCGACGCTATCACTCTCTTCCCTTTCTGTTGGGACGCTCATAGTACTTGTCTCTTTCATTATGGTGCTTATCGGATTTCAGCTCCTCGAACTTTTCCCACGTCTGTTGACATGGAAACTCATGCTCCCGAAGGGAATTGCCAAGGCACTTGGTATAAAGGCTCATACAAAGAAAGAATATAGTCATGGTCGTACGATATTCCTTGGAGCAGCGACATTTTTTCTTCCCTGTGGATTTACACAGGCAGTGCAGCTCTTTGTGGTGACTCAGGGGAGTTTTATGATCGGGTTTATGAGTATGGGTGTCTTTGCACTCGGGACGGCACCGGGGCTCCTGGGTATCGGTGGCATCACTGCCGCCGCGAAGGGGAATTTCCGAAATTTCTTTTTCAAGATTGCTGGAATTATCGTGATTGCTCTCGGTATATTTAATTTCCAGAACGGAGTGGCTTTGATGAGGCTCGGCCCGGTCAAACAGGCGGATGTGATGACGAATGATTCAGATACAGGTACGGGGGAGGTACAAGTGATACGTATCGTCCAAAAAGGGAATGGGTATTTCCCGGATCAGGTGACGGTAAAGCGCGGACAGAAGGTGAGACTCATCGTGGATTCAGAGGAGTCATATAGCTGTGCGGCGAGCCTTTCGATTCCGAAGGCGGGAATTCGGAAAATTCTGAAGCCCGGAGAAAACGTTTTTGAGTTTACGCCCGGTGCGTCGGGGGATATTCCCTTCTCTTGTTCGATGGGAATGTATGATGGCGTGATTCATGTTACTGAATAGATATGAAAAATATTAAAATCAGCATCAGTGGAATGCATTGCACCGCGTGCGCAGGGATTATCGAGCGGACGCTTCGCACAGGAACGGGTGTGAGCTCGGCGAATGTCAATTACGCCTCCGAGAAGGCGACCGTACTCTATGACGCAGAACTCGTTTCGGTAGAGAGTCTTATCGCGAAGGTGAAGGATGCTGGCTATGGAGCGGAGATCGTGACCGGAGACGATGCGGAATACGAAAGGAAGAAACGTGCGAAGGAATTGGCGATGGCGTTTCGACTGTTCACATGGAGTTTCCTTCTCTCGCTTCCCTTCCTGTACTTCATGCTGTTCGATTTCTTCGATATTCCGGGAAAGGAATCGTTCCTTCCCTTCGTCGGCATTTTTTCCTTTTTATTCGTTCTCCCTATTCAATTCGTCATCGGGAGGGGGTTCTATCGCGGCATGTGGTCGGCGCTTCGGATGAAGACGTTTAATATGGATTCGCTTATCGCGATCGGCACATCGACGGCATTTCTATATAGCGTCGTGAATCTCAGTCTGTATTTCATGAGAAACGGATCGGTGGTCGGTATTGCTGGGGGAAAAATTCCGGAATTGTATTTCGAAACAGCTGCCTTCCTCATTACGTTTGTCCTTTTGGGGAAGTGGCTGGAGGCACGGACGAAAGGGAAGACGTCGGATGCAATACGGAAGCTGATGGGATTCGCAGCCAAGACGGCTCGCGTGGTTCGGAATGGGGAAACGATGGATGTTCTGGTGGAGGAAGTGGTCCATGGGGATATCATCATCGTTCGCCCGGGAGAAAAAATTCCC
>JAUPWD010000065.1 GCA_030916685.1 Patescibacteria group bacterium | reverse complement strand
CGATTCATTCCGAAACACGCGACCCGGAACGATAATGCGAAGCGGCGGCGTATGTGTCTCCATATACCGCACCTGTACCGGAGAAGTCTGTGTTCTTAAGAGATATTTCTCCTTGTTCTCCATTCCTCGTTCGTTGTTTCCTGGCTTGATCCAAAACGTATCCTGCATATCACGAGCAGGATGATCCGCCGGCACATTGAGCGCATCGAAATTATAATGCTCGGTCTCAATTTCCGGCCCATCGGCTATCGAAAATCCCATCGCAGAAAAAATATCCTCGATTTCCTGCTCGATCTGCGTAATCGGATGAAGATGCCCGAGCGGAGATGGAGTGCCAGGCGCCGTCACATCGATCCACTCCCCTTCCGCATCAAATGATTCCCGTTCGACTCGGGTGCGCGTTTCCGTCGCGAGAATTTCCAATGTTTTCTTCGCCTCATTGGCGAGTGGCCCCGCCATCCGCTTCTCTTCGGGAGACAAGTCCTTGAGTCCCTTCATGATCGTATTGAATTCGCTCTTACGCCCCAAATAGAGCGTTTCAACCTCTAGGAGCTCCTCTTCGGTCTTCACTCCCGTGAAATCCTGTTTCCCTTTTTCCAAAATTTCTTCGATTTGATTTTTCAACATAATTTCATTCGATATTTCCTGTCAATTGTACAGAAAAAGCCTTCTTCGGTCAAAAAAACAGCGGTGAAACCCCTGTTTTTATACAGGGGTTTCACCGCTGTTTGGAAATATACGGCTTGACAGGGTGTGGTATAATAGATATAGAAACCTCCAGAATGGTGCGTTGAAAATCATGGGATCCACCCGGAGTCCATCTCACAGCTCAGCACCGTATCAATTCAAAAATGATTACGGTTTGTCCTCTAAAATATTCACATTTCGGCTGCAAACCCTTTACAGCTCGTCGGCGTATCTCGATATGCCTTCTCACTGATGCAGGGTTTTCGCTCGAAATCTGAATATTTTCTAAAGACATGAGCTGTGAGATGGACTCCATAGAATTCAGGGAAATTTATTTTTCCGACACTCTTTATTCAGGAACCCATACACGCCCCTGCATTGGGGGTTTTATTTTTGCATCATTTCACTTTTCTTTTTAAAAAAATCTTGGGCAGGTGCGAGTTTCTCGCAGCCCGCCCAGTTATCACCAGCTATCAGTCAGCATTGCCCTAGGCCGATTCAACGATGGGGATACGTACGGAATCGTCATGCCACCAGAGCGGCACATGCTTCGGCCTGCGATCCCGCAAGCAGCAACGAATCACATACCGCACATACCGCCTTCGACGCTTTGCACATGCCTCGAGCGATGGCGGACGTTTCACTCCGGGAGCGAGATGACGCCGACGGCACGTCCGTCGATTCGGCTTCTGCTTCGGCTTCCGTGATATCAACGCCCGATGCTCTTCTGCCCGCAATTGCTTGCGTGACAGCTGTCGCTCTGTGCGTTGTGCCAGCTGCTGCTCCGGCGACATCTTCTCCGATCCATTCCTTTTGATTCGCGCCTTCCTCGCGTTGGATCCTTCAGACTCTTTTGATTCCGGATTCTTCTCCGGACCATTTCTTTTCGCCTGCCTTGCTTGTTTCACAGACACCTCCATTTACATTGCCGGGAATATTCCCACCACCACTATGCTCCCATACCCGTATTTTCGTCAACTCCTGATGGGTTGATAGGAAATATCTATTGTGATACACCGTATTTAGTACCTTCCACTATTATCCCAAGTATTGAGGAGCGCCCCATGAACTATACTGAGGAATTTGATGGACTGTTGATGGACCCAGGACTCATTCACTATGCAAACCAGATGCACTCGAAAGAGGACTTCGGTGCTGGCATTTTCGAAGATTTCGAGATGAGCAACCTCCCAGACGAACCAGCCGAAGGAGGCAGTATGTACAGCCTCGTAGCCGTAACGTGTGATGACGGTCGCCATTGGCGAGTAGCAAGCATCCCAATACGAAACGCCCGTGACATGGAGGCGTTCGCAAAGAGAAAAGGGTTCGTCATCAAAGACAGCAGGCATGCGTCCTGGGAACTTCAGGTCACGAGTCTCTTCGTCCTCGAAAGAAATCCGGGGTATATCGATACTGACCCGCACCAACATAGGCTCCAGTAAAACCGAAGCCTGCCAGAGGCAAATAAACCTGCTAGATGGAGACAAACTACAAGCCCGCGAGAGAAATCTCTGCGGGTCTTTTTTTATCTCAAACAACATTCCGTTTGACACATTTCTTTTCATTCGATAGTATATACCTATACCTAAGGTATAGGTATATACACACGAAGCATAATCATTCATTAAACAGACCACAACTATGGAAAACAAGGATCGGATTGTCATCGCACTCCAAAAAGCGAAAAGCAGCATCGAGAAGCTCATCATCCGTATCGAGCGAGGTGACAGTGAGTGTTTCCCAATCATCCAACAGACGCTTTCGGTTATCGGTCTCCTGAAGTCAGCGAATGTTCTCATGCTCGAAAGTCACATGGAGCAAAAAATTGGGAAACATGGAAATGCCAGGCACCTGAAGTCACTTCAGATGGAAATACTCAAAATCATAAAAATCTCCCAAAACAAGTAACTCCTAAATTACCCTTTGTAGTATGAAAAAAAATATACTTTTTTTTCTCGTTGTCATCGGAATCATTTCTCTTGTCTCCGGAGGATACATCGCATTCGGCTCCCAAGCAGATGCACCAGAAAAACCAATCCAAAGAAAAATTGTGCACACCAAAGTCATCTCCCCCACTCCCTTTCTTAACGATGAGGTGTTTTCTGGTTTTGTCCGCGAAGCTAATCAAACGATTCTCGCCTCAAAAACAAGCGGCTCTATCACCAAACTTCTCAAAGAAGAGGGTGACTTTGTCCGTCAGGGAGAAATCCTCGCGTATATCGAAAATACCGACACCAACGCTACAAACGAGATTTCGCAACATTCCCTTGATATGTCCAATCAGATACTCTTAAAAACGAAGCAATACTACGATCAAAAGGTCCGCGAGGCGAGTGCCACTCTCGATAAAACAGAGGATGAATACCGGAATGGCGATGCGACGAAACACGATGTGAATATCGCCGAGGAAGCTCTAAAAAGTGCGAAAAAATTACGCGATACGGCGATAGCTTCGGCCACCCAAGGAAAAACAACCACTGAGGGAGAAAATACACGCGCTCAAGTCGCTTTTCAAAATACGATACTTCGCGCCCCTTTCACCGGTATCATAATAAGGAAACATATCTCCATCGGAGCATTCGTCATGCCCGGATCGTCGATATATTCCATTGCCTCATCGGATACCCGAGAAATCACCATTTCGATTCCGGCGCAAATCGCCCGAACCATCAAAAAGGGAGATAGCGTAAACATCTCAAGTGGCGTCGATGCCAAAAGAATCACCGGGTATGTTTT
>JAUPWD010000064.1 GCA_030916685.1 Patescibacteria group bacterium | reverse complement strand
TTCATATGTTGCGCTATTGAAGTGTTGGTTTCTCCTGTGGCTTCTCTTCTTCGTTAACTTTTTCTTGTTGCCGGAGGAATTCCTCGATATCGACATCCACCATACTTGGTGGCATTTCCGGCTCATGCGAATCGGGATTCGGGACTATCTCCGGAGTGACATTGGGTGTATCTTCGAAATTTGGCATACTCTTTCCTGAAAAATCTTAAAAAATCATCTTCATACTATCACTTTTTAGAGTCAGTTGCTATCTCATTTCGAACTGAAACCTCATCATTTTCGAGCGAAAATTCTAAAAAGTACGGAGGCGTATTCAAATACGCAGACAAGCTTTTTAGTATTTGCAGCCGAAATGATGAGGTTTCAGACGATAAGCAAAAAAGATTTTCACTCTTTATGTTCTTGCGGTGAGAGAGCAGGCTGACTCTTAGACCAAGAAGAAAAAATGTCGTCGATAGTCCTCTCATCATTGCAGCCAAATTCCTTCTGTGGCGAGTAGAAATGTTTCGTAATGCCCGTGCAGCCATTATTCTCAATCGAGAGTCGAGCAAGTACAGGAAGGAGAAATCCATTCCCCTTTGCCGTAAAAAAATCATAGAGATCTTCGAGTGTCCTCGCTCGATCGGCATCACCCATCCGGGTGAAGTGGCTCATATCATCACCGATCTTCCCACTCCAATCGAGATGAAGAAAGACGTTCTTCGCCTTCTTCGCGAATCGGTCATGCCAGAGAAGCGCCCAACACCAATCACCCCGCTTCTGCCACCACCTTGGATGACAGGAATCATTCCTTGGAAATCCCCCACGAGCGTCGATACCCACCCCGCCCTCGATATAGTCGAACAATCCGAGATAGGATCCATCATCGATATCATTCGTCTGCGCGCCGATGACGATATCCATACCCAGCCACTCCGCATACGCGCGCATATCCGTCACGATGATTCTCGCCCACGCCGGATCCAGATTCTTCGACTCCTGAAAATGAATCTGACCGAACATGAACGACTGTATCCCCATATCCATCGCCCGCCGAGTGATCTCACGGAGATACTTCCGGTACTCCTCGCTTGCGAAAGAAGGCTTGCAGGTATGCTCGCCCCAATCATTGTCCGATCCATCTCGGCACATATCGCCGAAATCGAAATACCTATTTTCTTCCGAGAAAAAATATTCCGTATTCTTGTTAATCGCTTCCGCGAGAAACATCCCGTAGACGATATCCGTTCTCGTGATTTCCTTTTTTATTTTCATGGCCTTGTCGAAATCCGGCGCTTCGAGCCAGGTCTCCAGGGCACGATGCAGATAGTAGCATTTCGATTGGTCGATGTATCTCGCCATCTTCTTACTCTCATCGCCATAATCGGAGAGCAGTCCATCCGCGACACATCCGAGGTGCTTCATCTTCTTCATATCCGGCTTCGGCGGAGCGACGAATCGAGGGAGTTTCTCCTTCTCTGCCAAAGCTGCCAATTCGCGTTCTCGTTCGAGTCGGATTTCCTTGCGAGCGGCGATTTCCTTCCTCGCTTCCATGAGATCAACTTGAGCCCGATAGGATAATACGTCACTCTCATACGCACTTCTCTTAATATCTTTCCAAACCGAAACACTCATCATTCCTCCGATAATCGAAAGAATGACAACTCC
The DNA here is from genome assembly GCA_030916685.1 of Patescibacteria group bacterium. The sequence continues at coordinate 3,928 of JAUPWD010000064.1, read as the reverse complement.
CCAAAAAATACTCCATAAAAATTTTTCTCTTTCCATACTCCTATTTTACACCGAATCCGACAGGGTAGACAGGGTTGGTATTTGCCAGAAAACACATCCTTTCGTATAATAGACATAAAGGTTAAACAAAAATAAAAACCTGGGAAGTACCTGGGAAATCGCTATGTCAAATGCCCCACATGACACTCATGAAGAAACCAAGGAGAGTGTCGATCAATCACAGAAAATCCAATCCCTTCGGGAAATGATCAACAACGCCGAGCGCACCATCCAAGGTGCCAAGGCGATGCTTTTGCAATTGGAAGGAAAGAAGAAAACCGGTCGCCCACACAAACTCAATCCCGAAGACGGAACCGTGATCGAAGGAACTTTCGATGGTCAGATCATGTTCGGATCCGATAGCAAACAGTATCCCGTCCCAGCGAACTATGCCTCCAAATCCAAGCTCGTCGAAGGCGACATGCTCAAGCTCACTATCACGAGCGACGGATCATTCGTCTACAAGCAAATCGGGCCAATTGAGCGCAAGCATATCATCGGCGTCGTCACTCAGGATGAAAAAGGGAATTACTACATCGTCACCGAAGGCACCCCGTATCGCGTGCTCCTCGCTTCGATCACCTATTTCAAAGCAGAACCAGGAGATGAAGTTGCTGCACTCATCCCTCGCGATATGCCATCAAGTTTCGCCGCCCTCGAAAGCGTCCTCCAAAAAGGTCGTTACGCAGAAAACCTCCCCGTCGCGAAAGTCTCGACCGATTCTACTTTCAATAATTGGAAGGCAAGTCTCAAGACTGGCCTGCATACCGAACATGAAGAAGTCGATGCCGAACCGAATCCTCATTTCAATCATCCGGAAACGAATGAACCGAAAGACCCGACCCTTCTCGATGATTGGGTGCATGCCATGAAAAATGACACCGCTGTCCAAGCAACTACCGGATCGACAGCAGCAGAACCAGCTCCCGCGACAACACCAGCGAGCGATCTCTCTTTCCTCGATGAATGGGTGCGCGACATGGAGTCCGTCGAAAAAGAACTGAAAGAAAAGGAGGCTTCCATAAAGAGCGAATAACCTGCCAAGTGTTTATCTCAAATCTCATGTCGAGTATAAAATATTATCATTTCGAGCGAAAATTTTGAAAATTGAGGAGGAATATCGAGATATTCCGACAAGATTTTCGAGATTTGCAGCCGAAATGATAATATTTTAGCCGACAAGTCTGAATAATTTGTATTTTCTTATTCCGACGGTGAGATTTGAGATAAACACTTAATACGGATACATGGATCTCTCCAGAGAACGACTGACACGTGTGGCGAAACAATTTTCGAAATTCGTCCTCATCGGCGGCGTCAATACCGCCATTGATTTTGCGGTGCTGAACATCGAGATCAAGCTTACCGGCATCACGAGCGGGAGCGGACTTTTTGTACTCAATACCATCTCCTTCCTCGTCGCAGTCATCAACAGCTACTTCATGAACAAATACTGGACATTCCAGGATGTTACCCGCAATCGAGAAGAAACGAAATTCGCGCAATTCATCGGCGTCAGTCTCCTCGGATCCGGCATCAACAGCAGTATCGTCGCGGGTATCACCACCTTCGTCGCTCCGGTATTCGGCATATCCCCCGTACTCTGGGCAAACATCGCCAAACTCCTCGCGACCGGTATATCCCTCATCTGGAACTTCGTCGGCTACAAGCTCTTTGTCTTCAAGAAGTAAGCTGACTTTCAATCATAAAGTCAATCCCTCTTTCGAGGGATTTTTGATATAATGTATATACTCAATTGTATTTGAGATTAGATATTAGGTATTAGAAATTTTTTATATATGTCCTTCTCCCGAAAATATCGCCCACAGTTTTTCTCTGACGTCATCGGACAAGAAAATATCGTCAATATCCTGAAGACAAGTATCGCGAAAGGAAAGCCCGGTCATGCCTATCTCTTCACCGGATCACGCGGCATCGGCAAGACCACGCTCGCGAGACTCTTCGCTAAAGCCATCACCTGTAGCAAGAATACCGATGGCGAACCCTGCGGAAAATGTGAGCACTGTCTCCTCATGGCTGACAATCGCTCGCTTGATATCATGGAAATCGATGCTGCTTCGAATACCGGTGTCGACAATATCCGTGAACTTCGTGAAACTATCAAATTTCCACCAGCACTCGCTCCCTACAAGATCTACATCATCGATGAAGCGCATATGCTCTCCATCGGAGCCTGGAACGCCCTCCTGAAGACGCTCGAAGAACCACCAGCTCACGTCATCTTCATTTTCGCAACGACTAATCCGAAGAAAGTCCCCGATACCATCATCTCCCGATGTCAGCGTTTCGACCTCGGACGATTTTCCGTTTCCGCCATCGCTCTTAAGCTGGGGAAAATCGCCAAGGAAGAGAAAATCGCTATCGATGAGGAAGCACTTCTCCTCATCGCATCCGCATCCGAGGGTGGCATGCGCGACGCCGAATCACTCATGAGCCAAGTGGCGACACTCTCCGGAAAAAAATCCATCACATCTGAAGAGGTAACTCTTCTCCTTGGTCTCACGGGTCGCGATGTCGTGCTCTCGTTTTTCCAAACGCTCACGACCGAAGGACTCCTACCGTCACTCCTCTTCGTCCGAACCCTCACCGAGAAGGGAGTGAACATCTCTGACTTCCTCGACACGACGCTCGATATCCTCAGACTCCTCCTCCTCGTCCGCGCCGGCGTGGAAGAAAAAAATTCGGCATTCAGCGTTCTCACGGAGGAAGAAAAGAAGGTTCTCTTCACACTCGGGAAATCTCTTTCGCTCGAACAGATCATTACATTCATCGAGTCATTCCAGATCGCCGCGCGCGATGCGAAGAGCACCTCCCTTCCGGAACTCGCCCTCGAGATAGCCATCGCGAAATCCGCGAATCTGGACGACACTCCCACACCGAAACCAATTCAAACGGAAAAAAAGATTGATCGGGAAATACCACCGAAACCTCCCGTATCACCAACTCCCCCACCGACAAAAATACAAAATCCTCCAACCGATGATATTCCAGTCGTGAAACAGGCTACGGCAACCATAAAAGAAAAAAGTGAACCGGGGTTCATTTCACTTGAGACCATTCAAAGCAAATGGCCAAATATCCTTCGCGAAGCGATTCGCCTCAATGCATCGCTCGCTCTCGGACTCACCAATTGCTTCGCTTCCGATGTCTCCGGAAACCGCATTACACTCACGGTCTCTTTCGCATTCCATCGCGATCAGCTCATGAAACAAGAGAACCGTTTGACGCTTGAGAAAGCCTTTGATACCATTCTTGGGTCAGTTCCGGAGATAACCGTCATCATAGCCGGAAGTGAAAAAGCGGCTGTTTCAGCTCCAGTCGCCGATGAACCCCTCCTTTCCCGAGCTATGGAAATGCTCGGCGGCACATTGGTAACAGACAACAATTAACAGTTAACAGTCAACAAGAGACAGGTAACGATCAACAGATAACGACAACCCCTCCCAATTTGTCATCTCGGGCTTGACCCGGGATCCAGGTTTTTTGTTTACTGCTCATTGTTAGTTGTTCCCTGAAAAATGCCCGGTAGCCAAGCGGTAAGGCGGAGGACTTTGAATCCTCTACGCGCAGGTTCGATCCCTGCCCGGGCAACTAATAAGCCAAAAGAGCATTCACTTCGAATGCTCTTTTGGCTTTATTGATTTATAGGGGCAGGGATCGAACAAAAGGGGGCCGGGGAAAAAGGTTTTCCCCGTTCGGGGTGACCTCGCCTTGGCGAGGATTAGAGGGCGGAAGCCCTATAAAACGGAGCTTTCGTATGTTATCATACGAAAAGTGAGTAGTAAGATTCCCCTTCTTCCCCAACTATATGATTATATCTGATTTAGCTGTTTCATTTTTACTAGTCTTCTGTTCAGTTCTTCTCTCT
>JAUPWD010000006.1 GCA_030916685.1 Patescibacteria group bacterium | reverse complement strand
GTTCAAATACCTCGTAATATGTAAATAAGTTAAGAAAGACTATGGCTACAAGAAAGAAGGCGGTAGTGGAAGAGGAGGAAGCAGGGAGTCTCTCGGGTAAGCTCGGAGATTTCGGGTCTGCGGTGATGCAAATCGCCGATGAGAAGGGGATTGCTCGGGAGAAAATCCTCGAAATCGTGGAGGCCGCACTCGCCGCCGCGTATAAGAAAGACTATGGCAAGCGTGGTCAGGTGATCCGTGCAGCATTCGATGAGGTGACGAAAGAAACCAAATATTTCCTCGTGAAAGAAGTGGTGGATCCGTCGACTCGCGATTTCACTATCGTGGAAGAGCCGATCGAAGAAGAACCGAAGCACAACAAGCATGATGATCGTCGTGCTCCGTTCATCGAGGTGGAAGAAGTCGTCGATGAAGACAGGCTTCCTCGCTACAATTCCGAGCGCGATATCCTCGTCGAGGATGCCCAGAAGATTAAGAAGGGTGTTTCGCTCGGTGATACGGTGGAAATCGAGCTCGAATCACATGATGAATTCGGCCGTGTCGCGGCACAGACTGCCAAGCAGGTTATCATTCAGCGCGTGCGTGAAGCCGAGCGTGAGGGTATGTTCGAAGAATACAAGAGCCGTGAAGGCGAAGTCGTGAACGGGACGATCCAGCGCATCGAAGGACGCAATGTGTTTCTCGATCTCGGGAAATCCGTCGGTGTACTCTTCCCATCCGAACAGATCGAAGGAGAAAATTATCGTATGGGACAGCATCTGAAGGTGCTCCTCGTGCGCGTGGAGGCCGATCCGAAAGGACCAGGACTGCTCTTGTCGCGCTCACATCCAGATATGGTGAAACACCTCTTCTCACTCGAAGTACCGGAAATTTACTCGGGTATCGTCGTCGTGAACGCGATCGCTCGGGAGGCTGGATCACGGACGAAGATCGCTGTCTCGACCACACAGGAAGGTGTCGATCCGATCGGATCATGCGTCGGACAGAAGGGGACTCGCGTGCAGGCAGTGATCGATGAGCTCGGTGGTGAGAAAATCGATATCATCGAATGGAATGAAGATCCGAAGAGATTCATCTCGGCAGCATTGTCGCCGGCCAAGGTGCTCTCGGCAGAACTGACCGATGATGAGAATGGCAAGCGTGCTATGGTACTCGTCCCGGCTGATCAGCTCTCGCTCGCCATCGGCAAGCGTGGACAGAATGTGCGTCTCGCTGCGAAACTGACCGGTTGGCGTATCGATGTCGCCGCCGCTGAAGTGAAGGCGGAAGAAGTTGCGGAAGAAACCGCTGAGGAAGTGGAGGCATAAATAAATATATTTTAATTTCTAATTTTCAATTTCTAATTTCTAAACAATTTCCAATGCAACAATTTTGAAATTTCGGAATTGAAGCATTGTTTGAAAATTGAGCATTAAAAATTGAAAATTTCCAAATCTATGAACTTGTGGCATGAAATCTCATCCGGAAAAGAGACACCGGAACTCATCAATGTCGTCGTCGAGATTCCGAAGGGCTCGAAGAACAAATATGAGATCGACAAGGAGAATGGATTGATCAAGCTCGACCGGGCGATGAAGTCGGCGCAGGACTATCCGTTCGATTATGGCTTCGTGCCACAGTCGCTCTGGGATGATGGCGACGCGCTTGATGTTGTACTCCTCACGACCTACCCGCTCTTTCCGGGAATTCTCGTCGAGGCGCGTCCGGTCGCGGTGATGCGGATGATCGATGGTGGCGAGGGTGATGACAAGATTATCGCCGTACCGAAAAATGATCCTCGTTGGGAGGAAGTGAAGGAATTGGAGGATATCAACAAGCACACGTTGAAGGAGATCCAGCACTTTTTCGAAACGTACAAGACGATTGATGGGAAGAGCGTGGAGATTACGGGTGTCGAGGGTCGCATGGCCGCGTATGAAGCGGTGAAGAAGGGACTCGCGATGTATAAAGAGAAGTATTCAAAATAAGAATTTCTAATTATCAATTTTTAATTTCTAAACAATTTCCAATAAAACAATTTTGAAATTTTAGAATTGAATCATTGTTTGAGAATTGAAAATTAGAAATTGAAAATTTCCAATCGGATATGGATATTGTTGTAAAAAAGTTGCCGAAGTCGATGGTGGAAATGACGATTACGCTCTCTTGGGACGAATGGTCGAAGAATTTATCTGAAGCGGTGGGGCATATTTCGAAGGAAGTGCGCGTGGAGGGATTCCGTAAGGGGAAGGCGCCTCGTCGGATGATTGAGCAGAAAGTTGGTCCTGGGATGGTACTCGCCGAAGCGGCCGAACATGCCATTCAGCATTCCTATCCGAATGCCGTGAAGGAGCAGGGTCTCGATGTCATTGGGCATCCGGACGTGAAGCTCGGGGCAGTGAAAGAAAATGAAGTCCTGACCTATACCGTGGTGACGGCAGTTATTCCGGATGTGAAGATAGCAGACTGGCGCGATGATTTGAAAAAAGTGAATGCGAAGAAGGATGTGGCAGAGGAAGCCGTCTCGAAAGAGGAGGTGGATGCCGAGCTCGAACGTCTGGCGAAAATGCGTGCAGTTGGTGTTACTGTGGATCGTGTCGCCGCGAATGGAGATCTCCTGGAGATCGATTTCGATGTGCTCGTCGATGGTGTGCCGATCGAGGGTGGCTCTGCAAAGAATCATCCAATCGTACTTGGGTCAGGGACGTTCATTCCTGGGTTTGAGGAACATTTGGCTGGCATGAAGGCCGGAGAGGATACGAAATTTGAATTGGAATTTCCGAAAGAATATCATGACAAGCACATGGCCGGACAGACGGCGACATTTCTCGTGGAGGTGAAGGCGGTCAAAGAGCAGAAGACGCCGGAACTCAATGATTCTTTCGCGGTGACCGTGGGGAATTTCAAGACACTTGCCGAGCTTCGGGAGAATATCGAGAAAGGCATCGCGGAAGAGAAAAAGGCAAAGGCGAAGGAGGCTCATCGGTCAGCATTGCTCGATGCCCTGGTTGCGAAGACGACGATTGAATTTCCCGATGTGCTTTTGCAGGATGAGATCCACCGCATGCTTCAGGAATTCCGTTCGCAGGTGGCGATGATGGGACTTGATTTCGCTGAGTATCTGAAACACGCGAAGAAAACCGAGGAAGAATTGGCGAAGGATTGGGAGCCACAGGCTGTGAAGCGTTTGTCAGCGAGTTTGATCTTGGAGCAAATCGCCAAGGATGACGGCATAGAAGCTGACAGCAAAGCTGTGGAAGAAGAAATGAATCGCGCGCTCCAGTATTATCGATCCGCTGCGGATGCCGGGAAGAAGGTAGATATGGAACAGCTCTATCGTTCTGCTCAGGGACGCTTGCGGAATGAAGCGGTGTTCGCTATGTTGGAGTCAATATAAACAGAATTTTAAATG
>JAUPWD010000063.1 GCA_030916685.1 Patescibacteria group bacterium | reverse complement strand
GGTGGTCGCGAATTTCAAGGAAGAGATGAAGAAGGAATCAGGAGTATAGAGGTCAAACAGCAAATAACAATTAACAGTCAACGAGAGGGGAATATAGTCATCTTTTTTTGTTTCTTGTTAGTTGTTGATTGCTTACTGCTAATTGTTAACTGATTGATTATGCCGGATGAAATTACGTTTCTCGATGAGAGCAAACTGCGAGCGGAAGAAAATATCAAGGCACCTGAAGGTGGCATAGGGAGCATGGAACAGGTAAGTCCGCTCTCGGAACCATCGAAGGAACAGGAAATCTCTTCAGAAAAAGTCGAGGATCGATTTTCGGATATTCTGACCAAGGCAGGATCTGCCCCGACCCCATCAGATGAGGGTCAATTAGCAGTCGACGCGGAGGCAGTTTCGAAGCAGACCGACGCGGAAAGTCAGGTGGCGGAGCTCCTCCAGATGGCGAGCATCAAGGGTATCCCGTACGCGGTGAAGGTCGCTCGGAAGCTCGGTGACTACTATATTCTCGACAAGATGCATGACGAGCTCGCTGAGAAATTCTATGAAGCTCTCAAGGCGAAGGGGATGTTGAATGACTAAAAACTAAGAGTTTTAGAATTTCAAAATCCAAATTTCAAATGTCAAATAAAAGGAGAACTAATACAAAAAAATGGCTGGAGGGTTTGATCTGAGTACTATTTTGCTTCCGGTGACGCTTCTCTTCGGAGCGCTCACGTTTTTTTCGGGCGTACTTTTGGTCGTCCGGAGCATGATGCGTTTCCGTATCCAGATTAATCGATCGATCGCCATGGATCTGGAAGTGATCCAGGTGACGAAGAAGAATATCGATGACAAAAATAGTTCGGCAGGGAATGAGCCATGGAAAGAGGAGGTAGCGGCGATGGAGCAGCTCCTCGTGACGCTCGCTTCTATGAAGCGCGTCATGGGGTGGCGAAGTTTTTTTTATGATGCCCCGAATATCGTGTTTGAAGTCGCGAATCCTGCTGATAAGGAGGAGATATTTTTTTATTTCGCGGTTCCGAAGAAATTCCGTGAGAGTATCGAGAAACAGATTCATGGATTTTTCCCTGATTCGGTAATCGAGAAAGTATCGGATTATACTATTTTCTCTCCCGGCTGTGAGGCAGCTTTCTCGACACTGGAGCTTTCTAAGAGTTATTCTCTTCCAATCAAATCTTACCGAGCACTTACGACTGACCCACTCAGTGAGATGACCAATGCTTTGTCACGGCTCGGGGCAACCGGCGAAGGTGCAGCCTTGCAATTCGTCCTTACGCCGGCCGGCAAGGGATGGCATTCCAAGGGCAAGGAAATCGCGCAGAAAATGCAGAGCGGGAAACATCTCAAGGATGCACAGGGAGATTCCATTCTGAAAGAGATGGGTAAGGGGATTCTTTCAGTGTTTCTTCCTGGGAAACGCGATCCGGATGCGGAGAAAAAGGAAATGGTAAGCCTGACGCCGGAAGAACAAGAGCTCGTGAAGGCAATCGATGGCAAGGCATCGAAGCCCGCGTTTAAGGTGAATATCCGTCTCGTCGCTGCTGCGAAAGAAATGCATCGTGCAGAAGAAATCCTCGCTCATATGGAAAACGCCTTCTCGCAATTCGAGAATCTGGAAGTGAATGCTTTCCGGGTGCGCAAGCGCGTGCGGGGTCGCCAAGCGGCATTTGATTATATCTATCGGAATTTCGATGAGGAAAATTCAGTGATTCTTTCGACGGAGGAAGTGGCGAGTATCTTTCATTTCCCAACATCACAGATCGAGACGCCAAAGATTAAATGGTTGAAAGCGGGAGCCGCCGCTCCGCCGGTCGATATACCGAAGGAGGGTATTCTCCTCGGATACAATGATTATCGTGGTGCGAAAACGGATATTCGCATTACGGAGAGTGATCGTCGTCGGCATATGTATGTGATCGGGCAGACCGGCGCAGGAAAGTCCGTGTATCTCCAAGAAATGGCGAAGAAAGATGCTCGTTCCGGTAAGGGATTCTGTTTCATCGATCCGCATGGTGATGCGATCGAGGATATTTTGACGGCGATTCCGAAGGAGCGTGCCGAGGATGTGATTCTCTTCGATCCGTCCGATACGGAGCGACCGATTGGGCTCAATATGCTCGAATTCGATCCAAATCATCCGGAGCAGAAGACATTCGTCATTAACGAAATGATCGGCATTTTCGATCAGCTGTATGATCTCAAGGCGACCGGAGGACCGATGTTCGAACAGTATATCCGGAATGCGATGCTCCTCATCATGGAGGATCCGGAGAGTGGATCGACCCTTATGGAGATTTCCAAGGTACTGGCGGACGAAGAGTTCCGGAAGTATAAATTGTCCAAATGCAAGAATCCGATTGCGTATGATTTCTGGACGAAGGAGGCGGAGAAGGCCGGCGGTGACGCAGCGCTCGCCAATATGGTGCCGTATATCACGTCCAAACTGACGACATTCATCAGCAATGACATGATGCGGCCGATCATCGCGCAGCAGAAGAGTACGATCAATTTCCGCGAGATTATGGATGGAAACAAGATCCTCCTCGTCAATCTCTCTAAGGGAAAGATTGGAGAAATCAATGCACGGCTCCTTGGTATGGTGATTGTCGGGAAGATACTCATGGCAGCGCTCTCTCGCGTAGATATGCCCGAGGATGAGCGCAAGGATTTCTATCTTTATATGGATGAGTTCCAGAATGTGACGACGAATAGTATCGCACAGATCCTCTCGGAGGCACGTAAATACCGTCTCGTCCTTACGATCGCACATCAGTTCATCGCGCAGTTGAAGGAGGAGATTTCCAAGGCAGTATTCGGCAATGTCGGTTCGATGGTAGCATTCCGTGTGGGACCGGAAGATGGGGATTTCCTTGAAAAGCAGTTTGGGCCGGTATTTACGGCGAAAGATTTGGTGAATGTGGATAATTGGAATTGTTTCGCACGACTTCTCATGAATGGTCAGCTGACTAAACCGTTCAATATGAAAACATATCCGCCGACTCCTGGGGATCAGGAAGTGGCGAATGCTTTGAAGGAACTTTCGCGACTTCGCTTTGGTCGTGATGCCGATGTCGTCAATCGTGAAATCGCCGAGCGGACGGGAATAGCCTCTAGAAATTTCTAATTTCGAAGTAAGAATTTTGAATCAATTTCGAAAAACAAATGTTTTAAATTTCGAAAATTAAGCATTAAAGTTTGAATCGAAATTCAAAATTAGAATTTCGAAATTATATACCAAATTACATCTTGCGAGTCTCTATGGCAGAGAGTATCATGAGGATATATAACCCATAAGCAAATCACCATGCCCTTCACAAAACCAAACAAAGGCTCTGTCCTCGTCTTCTCCCTCATTGTGCTCTCCATCGTTCTTTCCGTAGCTCTCTCCGTCGCTGTGGTGAATGTCTCCAACAGGAAGAGTGCCGGATCTACTG
>JAUPWD010000062.1 GCA_030916685.1 Patescibacteria group bacterium | reverse complement strand
GGAAAAAACGAAAAAAGAAATCGTGCATATTCTCGGTTGCAAGGAAGAAGATATCCTCGAAGCATCCGGCAAGACGGGCATTGGAGTGAAGGAAGTATTGGAGCGGGTCATCGAACGGACTCCGATGCCGCGAGGCAATCGTGACGGACGGCTCCGTGCCCTGATATTCGATTCGATCTATGATTCGTATAAAGGGGTGGTCGCGTACGTACGCGTCGTCGATGGTATGGTGAAGCGGGATACGAAATTGTATATGCTCGGGACGGGGAAGGCGAGTAGTGCGGTCGAAGTAGGGGTATTCTCACCGCAGCTCGTCACGATGCCGGAACTCATCGCGGGGGATATCGGGTATATCGCGACGGGATTGAAGGATGTATCCGAGTGTCGCGTGGGTGATACGATCACGATCGAACCGAAAGAACATGAGGTGCTCGATGTAGAGTCGCTTCCGGGGTATCGGGAGATCAAGCCGGTCGTGTATGCGAGCTTCTATCCGCTCGATGGCGATGAATATGGCGCGACGCGTGATGCCTTGGGAAAGTTGAAATTGAATGACGCAGCATTTACCTTCGAACCGGAGTCGAATCAGGCGCTTGGGCGCGGATTCCGATGTGGATTCCTCGGACTTCTTCATCTCGAAATCATTCAAGAAAGGCTTCGGCGCGAATTTGGCATGGAGCCGACGATCACGACACCATCGGTCGTGTATGAATTGGAGTTACGTGGCATTCCCGAGCGCGTACTCATGTATTCTCCTTCGGAAATGCCTGACCCGGCCTCTATCGAGAAAATATATGAACCGTATGTCGACCTCTCGATTATCGCTCCTTCGGAGTATATGGGGAATGTTATGAATCTCATGGGGAAGATCCGCGCGGAGTACAAGAATACCGAATACCTCGATCAGGGACGGGCACTGCTTTCTTTCGACGCTCCGCTTATGGATGTGATTGTAGATTTCCATGATGATTTGAAGAGCGCGACCTCGGGATATGGTTCGATGAACTATGAGCCAATCGGATATCGGGAGTCGGACGTGGTCAGGCTCGATATTATGGTAGCAGGGGATATGATCGATGCGTTTTCCCGTATGGTGCCGAAGCGCAATGCTTATGAGGATGGGAAAATTACCGTGGAGAAATTGAAGAAAGTAATCCCTCGTCAGAATTTCGCCGTAGCTCTTCAGGCAGCGATCGGAAGTAAGGTGATCGCGCGCGAGACGATATCCGCATTCCGGAAGGATGTGACGGGCGGTCTCTATGGTGGTGACTTTTCCCGGAAGAAAAAATTGTTGGAAAAACAGAAACGAGGGAAGAAGCGTATGAAGGATGTGGGTAAAGTCTCCATTCCGAGCGAAGCATTTCTCGCTATTCTCAGGCGAGGGGAGAATTAGGTGACTCCTTTTTGTTTTTTGCGAGACGGAGTATAATGAATTCATAATATCTAAGCATACGCATATGGCAATGGAATTTACCGATGCAAATTTCGAGGTGGAAGTATTGAAGAGCGAACAGCCTGTATTGGTCGACTTTTGGGCGCCATGGTGTGGACCTTGTCAGATGATGGGGCCGATCATTGATCAGCTCTCGACCGAATTGACTACAGTGAAGATCGGCAAGCTCAATGTTGATGATAATCCGGATACCGCATCGAAGTATGGAATCATGTCCATTCCGACAATGAAGGTTTTTAAGGGTGGCGCGATCGTGAAGGAATTCGTTGGCGTCCAGTCGAAAGATGTCTTGAAGGCGGATTTGTCAGCTCTGTAATTTTTTTGAGGAGGGGTATGAAAATACACAAAGAAATCGTCGCGTTCGAAACCAAAACACAGATCGAGTTCGTCGATATAACAGATCAGGTGCAGGAAGTGATAGACCGTTCGGGAATCCGAGAGGGGCAGGTACTCATCTATTCTCAGCACAGCACGCTCTCCGTGGTCATCAATCACAATGAACCGATGCTTCTGCAGGATTTCATGCGCATCCTCTATCGGCTGGTGCCAGTCGACGAGCAGTACTCGCATGACCTATTCGAAATTCGTCGGGATTCTGTTTCGGACGGACGTTCAAATGGACATTCCCATTGTAAAGCCTTTATCCTCGGATCGAGTGAGACGGTCCCTATCGAGAAGGGGAAGCTTTTCCTCGGAGGTCGGCAGAGTATTTTCGCTGTCGAGTTCGATGGGAGTCGGAAGCGGGATGTCCTGACGCAAGTCATGGGATTGTAAGTCTGTCCGTGATCCGAGTGATGTGTTCTCATGATATAAAAAAGCTATGAGTCATCTGGTGAATGATCTTATCTATCACGGATATCTCAGGTCCGATGAGGTGATCGAGGCGATGAGTAATGTCAGTCGCGAGGATTTTTTGCCGCCGAATTTCCGTAAACAGGCAGAAATTGAAATGCCACTCCCAATCGGCCATGGACAGACGGTTACGCCGCCTCGGACGACCGCTACCATGTTGGAGTTGCTCGATGTGAAGAGGGGACACATTGTACTGGATGCCGGGACAGGCTCGGGCTGGACGGCGGCGCTTCTTGGAAATATCGTCGGAGCGACAGGAAAAGTCGTTACGATCGAGCGTATCGAGGATTTGTTCAATATCGCGAAGGTAAATATCGAGAAATATGGATATCTTTCGGATTCGCGTGTCGAATGTATCAAAGGAGATGCGACTGAAGGATATGTAGAGGGGGCTCCGTATGACCGCATTCTTGTTTCGGCTACGGCAAGTACTATTCCGGATGCATTGAAAAATCAGCTCAAGATAGGCGGGAAGCTGGTCATTCCGCTTCATAACAGCATCTGCTATTTCGAGAAACGTAGCGCGGATGACTTTTACAAAGAGGAGTTTTCGGGATTTAATTTCGTTCCATTCGTCAGACGATCGGGATTCTAAATAATGGGATATGATGAGGAGGATAATCGGTGTCATTGGGATTGGGATTGTTTTATTTGCTGCATTTCATTTTTCCGTACAATACAAGAGTGAGCGGACGCATACCCTTTCGGGTGCACCGGTTTTATTTTCTGTTCTTCGGGGAGACAGGACAATGGATGTTGTGAAACATCTAAAGGAAGCAAATCTTATTTCGAGTGAGGTTGAATTTCTGTATTACCTTTTGGAATCGAAACAATGGGGAAAATTCGTCGCTGGACAGTATGCTTTCTCAGGAGAAGTTTCTTCCCAGAGCATTGCTGAGAAACTGACGACCGGCGATGTCGTCCCGCGATCAGTGCGAGTCACTTTTCCCGAAGGATTTACGGCAAAGCAGATGGCGAATAGGTTGTCGGAAAACAATCTACCAGGAAAGGAATTTCTTCGACTAGTCAGTTCGCCGACGAAAGAATTACTTGGAATATCTCCTTTGTTCCGTGACCTTCCTCCTGATGCGACACTCGAAGGATTTCTTTTTCCGGACACGTATGAATTCCTGCTTCAAGCCGAGGCGGAAGATATTGTCGCTCTTTTTTTGAAAAACTTCGATCGGCGTTTCGACGAGTCACTACGGAAGGAAATGACTCGGCAGCAGAAGAATGTGTTTACGGTCGTGACTCTGGCGAGCCTCCTCGAGGTTGAGGTGCGGAGCGAATCGGATCGGAAGATGGTATCGGATCTTTTCTCTCGTCGCCTCGAGGTCGGAATGCCGCTTCAGAGTGATGCGACCGTGAGGTATGTCCTCGGAATCGACAAGGCCCAATACTCAGGATCTGATATAGCGACAGATTCCCCATATAATACCTATGTCTACAAAGGTCTACCGAAGGGGCCGATTGATAATCCGGGTATTGTCTCTCTGAGAGCGGCACTTTTTCCGACGGTAAATGATTTTTGGTATTTCCTTTCGGATCAGAAGACGGGGGAGACGATTTTTTCCCGGGATTTCGAGGAGCACAAGAGGAATAAGTCTTTGCATGGATTATAATGAGGAGTTGAGAGATGAGGAAATAGAGCTCGGAAGTTTTTTACAGCGGACGCACCGCTCAAAAAGCGGAACGACCGTTATAAAAAATTCCTAAACTTTCATTTCTTTCCTCTAAGCTCTTCTCCAAACTATGAAACAAAAAATTATCGCAAGTGTGTTTTTTCTTCTCGAGGCGGGTAACTCTTTTTTCGCCTGGCAGTCGGTGCATTCGGCGGTCTTCGTTCCGGGGGCGAGCCATTTCCTGATACCGGGTATTCTTTTCTCGCTTCTCGCGGCACTTCTTCTGGTGAGTGTTTCTCTTTTTACCACTCCCATTTTTCGCATGCTTGGAATTGTGATTGCTGTACTACCGGTATTTCTTTTCGCGCATTCGATCTCAATTAGTATCGCAGTCGGACTTGCCGCGATATTGTTTTATCGGAGTCTCTTCGTTGTTGATAGGGAGCTTTCCGAGCATCTGAAAATTCGTTTCTTTTCAAGCGCCCGAACAGGGGTATTTATGCTTGCATTTGGTTTTTCTGTTCTTATCGTTGCTTTTCACGCAGCGATGATATCGCAACTTCCAGCGGAAAAACTCCTGCCGCGATTCAGTTTGGCGGATGGAACGGGAAAGATGGCACTTCAAATGGCCGGGAAGGTGAATCCAGCACTTGCTTCCCTGACTGAGGAAGATCTTTCCATTGATGAATTTCTTCTTGGACTGATGCCGAGAGAGGATTCAGAGGGGGGGATTGATGGGGTTCGCGGAATAGGAGAGTCCTTTGATCCGAAAGATGCGAGGATTCGTGAAGTACTGAAGATGAATGGTATCGACGCGGAGAAATTGTCCGGGATATCTCCGACGAATGCGGAATTTCAAAAAGCACTTTTTTTGAAAGAGGGAAAGCGTCGCGTTTCCGATGTGCTGGGGCGAACCGTGCAAGGTGATGAGCGGGCGACAGACGTGCTTTCAGAGATTATCAATGCGAAAATATTTGGTACGTTTTCCGGGGTTCAGAAAGAAGGGAAGTCTCTCGATACTCTCCGTGCGATTATCGCCCTTCTTTTGTTCTTATCACTTCTCTCACTCGGATCCGCATTTGGCTTAATCTGGGCATTCCTTTCATCCGTTATTTTTTGGATTCTTCGTGAGGGCAATATCGTGGCGATTCGCCGCATGCCAATAGAAGCCGAGCAGATAGTGCTCGTCGACTAGGCCTGTTTTTTGAGGAATTAGCACTCGGCATGCATGATTGCCAGTTTTTCTTTTTTCTGTTATTATCAGGAATGTATTTTGGTTGATAAGAAACATGATTGAAACGAGGTATGGCAGATTATTACGATATTCTCGGGGTGAACAAAAACGCTTCAGCCGATGAGATTAAGAAGGCTTTTCGGAAACAGGCGCACAAGCATCATCCCGACAAAGGCGGGGGAGATGAGAAGAAATTCAAGGAGGCCAATGAAGCCTATCAGGTGCTTTCCGATACTGAAAAGCGCCGGAAATATGACCAATATGGTCAGGGATTCCATGATAATGGTGCACCGAGTGGCGCGGGCGGTGGCTTTGAGGGATTTGATTTCGGGAATTTTTCGCAGGGTGGGTTTAATTTCTCCGGCGGCGGGTTCGATGATATTTTTTCGGACATTTTCTCCGGCGGTGGGCGTCAGGGGAGGCGTGGCGGAGCGGATATCCAGACGGATATCGAGATTACCTTTGAAGAAATGGTTCATGGCGTGAAGAAAGATATCGCCCTGCGGAAACGCGTGGTATGTGCTGAGTGTTCTGGAACCGGAGGGAAAAAGGGATCGGAGCAGAAGACCTGTCCGGATTGTCATGGCGCCGGTCGTATCAATCAGGCGGTTCGGACTATTTTCGGAACTATCAATCAGGCTGTAGCCTGTACGCGCTGTCACGCGACGGGAAAATATTATCCGGAAGTTTGCACGAAATGTCATGGTGAGGGGCGTTCTCTCGAAACGGAGTCGATCTCACTCTCCATCCCTGCGGGCATCGAGAGCGGGCAGACCTTGTCGGTTGAGGGGTATGGCGAGGCCGGTGAACGAGGAACTCGCGCCGGGGATCTCTATGTGAATATCCGAGTGCTTCCGCACCAGGAGTTTCGCCGGAGCGGTCGCAATATCCTTTCCAAGAAACCGATACCGTATTTTTTGGCGGTTCTCGGAGGGAAGACTTCCGTAGCGACCATTGATGGATCTGTGGTAATCAAGGTTCCTTCCGGTACTCAGCCCGGCGAGATTTTCCGTATTCGTGGAAAGGGGATTCACATGGGTCACTTCGATGAGGGGGATCATCTCGTGGAATTGACGATCAATGTACCGAAAAAGCTCTCTTCCGAGGAGCGAAAAATACTTGAACAATTGGAAAAGATGGGAAATGCGGTATAATGAAGGGTAAATAATCTTTTAAGATACTCTTATGGCAGAAGATCCGATTCGAATTTTACTCGTTGATGATGATGTGGACACGCGATCCATGTACGCGGAGGTGTTCCGGATGGCAGGGTTCGATGTCCGGGAGGCGAATGATGGTCTCGAAGGATTGGAAATGGCCAATCAGATTATACCGAATGTCGTGATGACGGGTATTATCATGCCTCGCATGGACGGGTTTCAATTCATGGAAGGTATGAAGAAAAACGTGCCGACTGCGGCAGTGCCGGTTGCCTTCATTTCTCATCTCGGTCGTCAGGAGGATGAGGAGCGTGCGAGAGCGCTCGGCGTGAAAGATTTCATCGTGCGCGATATGACGACGCCGACGGAAGTCGTTACGCGCATCAAATCCCTCCTCGCTTCATCGGACTTTTCACTTTCTTTCGACGCGCACTCTGCTGAAGCAGGGCGATTGTTCGAGGCACTCGGCATGGACGGGACATTGCCCTGCATGGGCGGTACACATCCGGTGCTCAAGCTTCGTTTGAGAGACAAAGAACGACGCATATTCGAAGCGGAGCTTACTTGTCAGTAATGAATGCGTGTGGCGAAATGGAAAGTGAAAATTGACTCAGTCACACCGAAACAGAAAACTTCGTATCATCCCGTCACCGAAACACTCCTTTCGGATCGGGGGTATGTCGATATTCAATCAATCGAGCAGTTTTTTCGTCCGGATTATGATCGTGATCTGCATGATCCCTTTTTATTTGTCTCGATGCGGAGGGTGGTTGATCGGATGAGACAGGCGCAGGCCGGTGGAGAGCGGATCGGGATTTTCGGCGATTACGATGCGGACGGCGTGACTTCGTCGGTTCTTTTGCGGTTGGCGCTCGAGCGACTCGGATTTTCCGTTACGGTCTATATCCCGCACAAGGAGAAAGAAGGGCATGGCGTGCATCAAAATGCGCTCGATGCGTTTCAGAAGGCGGGTGTGACGGTGATGTTTACGGTGGATTGCGGGATGACGAATATCGCTGAGGTGGCAGAAGCGAATCGACTCGGAATGGATGTCATTATTATCGATCACCATCATGTACCGGAAATTTTCCCGGATGCTTTCGCCATCGTCAATCCAAAGGTGAGGGATTGCGGATATCCGTTTCAGGAATTGTGTGGAGCGGGAACGACATTCAAAGTGATCCAGGCCTTGTATCAAGAGCTCGCTCCCGAGAGGACGGGGGAGTTGAAATGGCTTCTCGACCTCGCGGCGATCGGGACGGTCGCCGACGTCATGCCGCTCATCGGAGAGAACAGAGCTATCGTAACCTATGGACTCATCGTCCTTTCGAAGACGCGCAATATCGGTCTCCTGGAAATGTATGTGACGGGAAAATTAAAGATTGATGAATGGAATCGGCCGGATGCGAGGATGATCGGATTTCAGATCGGTCCCCGTATCAATGCGGCGAGTCGCATGGATCATGGTCGTATCGCGCATGATTTATTGGCATCCAAGGATCAATCGGAGGCAGTGGCACTCGCGACTCAGCTGGAGCAGCTCAATAATGATCGACGCAAACTTTCTGAGCGTATCTCGGGACTCGTGCGTGCCGAAGCGAAGGAACAGAAGGATCGTCGGTCGATCATCGCGGTACATCCCGATTACACAATCGGCGTCGTTGGTTTGGTGGCTGGAACAATCGCGCGTGAAATAGGGAAACCGGTCGTCGTGCTTCGCCAATACGATACGCACAGCACGGGATCGCTTCGGAGTATCCCAGGCCT
>JAUPWD010000061.1 GCA_030916685.1 Patescibacteria group bacterium | reverse complement strand
TGGCAATCTCCGGTATTCATCCCAAGTTGATTCCATCTTGCTTTGCGGTGGTGGAGCAAATATGAAGGGGCTTATCCCATATCTCACATGGAAACTCGGGAATTTAGTAGAGCTTGGTGACCCTTGGGTGAATGTGAAAATGGGCGAGAATATCCCGCCGATCAATCTTGATCGATCAGTGCAGTACTCGACCGCTATCGGATTGGCTATTCCCAATATAGAAGAATATGAATATCTTGCTTAACCTTTTGCCGGAAGATAAGAAAGCCCACTTGAAGGAGCGGGTTCGTTCGAGGTTCGTTTTCTCTCAAATGCTCATGCTCCTTTTTTTTCAAGGATTTTATGTCTTCATACTCACGGGGGCATTCTTTGCCTTGCAGCACAATGAGTCTTCTTTTCAGGGAGTGACACAGAGATTGGAGTCAGGTGATAGTCGAAAGTCTCTCATGGAGATTGAGAAGAAATTCCAGGAGGTGAACAAGAAAGTGGAAATAGCAGCTCTGCTCAATCGGGAGCACTTCCACTTTACGGAACTTCTGGTTAAGCTGGAGCAGGCCCTCCCATCCGGCATAGCCCTTTCAGGGATTACGACCAAGGATTATCGCATTGAATTTTCAGGAAAGGCAGATGAACGGAATGATATCGTTTTGCTTGAGAAGAATCTGAATGGTGAGTTGTGCTTTACGGCCGTGGACATTCCGGCATCGACATGGCTCGCCCCGAAGGATATCGTATTCCAAATCAGTTTTTCAGTGAAAAAGGAATGTATTAATTAGGAATCCTTCTCTATGAATCCATCCATCCACAAATTACTTCCTTTAGGAATCATCATCGTAGCCTTCCTGCTTTTCGCAGCTCTTTTCCGTTGGGGGATCCTTCCTTTTCAGGAGCAGATCGTTAAGAAGGCAAATACGATTGAAGCCGATCGCGCCCTGCAGGAAAATCAGGAGAACCGAGTGAAGGAATTGCCCCAGCTGAAAGAGCAGTACGATCTCATCCTTCAGAATGAAGATCGGATCGATACTCTCGTCAGTCACGATCAGGTTGTACCGTTCATCGAGAATATCGAATCATTGGCGCATGAGAATACCGTAGAAATCATCATTACTAATCAGGATCAGGCGGCAAAGAAAAAACCAGTAGCTACTCCGAAGAAGACTGCTGAAGCAGTAGATGATGAAAAATCCGGCGCAGCGGCGACGGACAAGAAAAAGAAAGACGAGAGTATTATGGGGAATCTCCCTTTGGAAAAATATATGTTGCTTCGTCTGGACGTTCGCGGGGAGTATGCGAACGTGATTCAATTTTTGCATCAGATGGAGTCTCTGCAATACGCGGTCGATATCGTGGCGATTGATATGCGGACATGGGAACCAAGTGATACGAACCCCCAGGGGAATACCTTCTCGGCAGGAAGCATTCCTTCTGCTGACGGAATTTCTTCGGAGAAGCCCGCCGTGAAGAATCTCGTACAGGCTTTTTTCGATACCGTTGTTTACACCAAGGATTAAGCTCTCTCCTATGAACATATTTGGAAAAAAAATAAGCAAGATTTCCACTCGCGACATACTCCATCGGCTGGTTTTGATGTGGTACTTTTCCCATAAGTATCTGTTCTTCGTTCTTTTAATCATCACGGCATCTTCCGGGATCTGGTTCTGGAAGCAAGCAGTCTATCAGTATCACTGGACCGATGAACAGAAACGATTGTATCTGAATGAGCATGCCAAGGAAACGAACTTCAAGGAGGATAAGTTTAAAAGCGCATTGGAAGAAGTGGCAGCGAAGGGAGATTCTTTCAAAGAAAAAAGGGAATATCGGGATATATTTTATCCACAATGATTCAGTCTTCTCATTGACGGTTCTCGATTTTTATGGTATCATTGATAACTATGGAAACGAGAAAAAAGATATTTTCAGAGCTTTTTCCTGGCGCCCCCGCTTTTCGGTGGCGCCAGTTTGAACAGGGATTGTTTGATGGGAGACAAGATTCTTTCGGGACAATGACGGCTCTTTCAAAGGATATGAGGGAGACTCTTCTTCCTGCCATGCCGTTTCTTTCCGTGAAAGAAGTGGCGGTACTCCGCAGTTATAATGGTGATACGGAAAAGGCAGTGCTCGAACTCCTCGATGGAGCGCGCATTGAGACGGTGCTCATGCGTAATGCGCGGGGGTATCGGACGATCTGTGTATCGTCTCAGGTGGGTTGTGCCATGGCGTGCACATTCTGTGCGACGGGGAAAATGGGATTTGGAAGAAATCTTACTGATGATGAAATCATCGATCAGTATCGTTTTTGGGCATATCGATTGGCAGCTTTGAATGAGGAGAAAGAGCGGGTGAGCAATATCGTCTTCATGGGCATGGGGGAGCCGCTCGCGAATTACGATCATGTGAAAGCATCGATTCAGACGATTCTCGCTCACACGGAAATCGGACCGACGAAGATCACGGTGTCGACCGTCGGTCTCGTGCCGATGCTCGAGCAGCTCTTGAATGATACGACTTGGCCTCCGGTTCGTCTCGCAATATCGCTTCACTCTGCGAATGTGAAATTGCGGATGGAGATGATGCCGACTTCCTATCCGGAGTTTCTCCAGAAACTCTCAGCATGGACGAAAAATTATTTCAAGAAATTTCCCGAAGCGAGACGGCATTTGACACTCGAATACATTTTGCTCGAGGGAGTGAATGATAGCGAAGAGAGCGCCCTCGAGCTCGCGCGTTTTGCAAACGGCATTGGAAAAGTGAAGGTGAATCTCATCCCATACAATACAACGGCGAGTGCATACAGGAAGAGTGATGAGGATCATGTTTCGCGATTTCAGGAAATTCTCCAGGAGCGAGGTGTCGATGTGACGAGACGCCGTGCGATGGGGGATGATATCGCCGCCGCCTGTGGACAACTCATAGTCGAAGAATCAAGAATGAAGAATTAAGAATTTGGAAAAAAAATTGGCCAAGGGATTCCTTGGCCGTGCGTCAGGCTTTCAGTTCAGTAGGCGTGCCGATCTTCGTATGCCACCGCCTCCGCTGTTGCACCGGGGATGGTCGTGAGGACGACACATTTGCCATCATTGTGGCATGTTCCTAAAAAAGTAATGCGGGAGTGAGGGCAGTCGCAGAAACCACTGGGGTGTCCCTTTGGCATGACCGGGCAGGGGAGTTGGTCGAGGGGCAGGGTTTCGCACCCGGGCGGGTCGTTCATGACGATCATGATGATTTCCTTTCGCTGTATATCTTTTAAAGAGCTAGAAAAAAACCACCCCAGGGGGCGGCTTTAACCGTTTCTTTTTACTTCAAAAGCTGTTTTCTTCAATTCATGAGTATTCATTGGAATCAGTATATCCCTTCTTGAAATACTCGTCAACCCAGCACTTATTGGGCACTTTAAAGTTTTTTCAACAAAATAATGGTTGTAGTTATGCGAAAACATTTTTATGAAACAGATATGATTTTTTTTGCGCCTTTGGCGTAGTGCCAAATAAGTGCTGGGTCAAACAATCATTCATCCGCGGATAATCCCGAGGAGTTCGGCTTGTTTTTCATCCATTTTTTCCTTTGTTTCAGCTTCGAGGTTCAGTCGCAGGACGGGCTCGGTATTCGAAGGACGGACATTGAACCACCAATCGGGATAATCGATTTTTACACCATCGAGTTCGGTGATGATGCCATCAGCATAGCGTTCTTTGAGTGTTGCGATGACGCCATCCTTGTCCTCCACTTCGCTATTGATTTCCCCGGAGTGTGAATATCGGCGGAGCTCGGCGACGAGCTCGGATACTTTCTTCCTGGTTTTCGCCATGAGGTTGAGGATAAATATCGCGGCGAGCGTGCTGGATTCGGCGTAGGAGTTTTCCTTGAAATAATAGTGGCCGGAGAGTTCGCCGGCGAAGATAGCGCCATCGTCACGCATCTGTTTCTTGATATTGGCATGGCCGACGCGGCATTCGTGCGCGATGCCACCAGACTCCTCGATCACTTCCTTTACGGCGCGGGAGGATCGGAGATCATAGAGTATGGTCGCCCCGGGATTTTTCTCGAGGATGCTCTTCGCGAGAAGCCCGGTCATGAGATCCATCGGGATGATGACGCCCATTTCATCGATGAATCCGACGCGATCCGCATCACCGTCATAGCAGATGCCGAGATCCGCATGTGATTCCTTTACTTTCGCCTGGATCTCTTCGAGTGTTTCGAGTTTCAGTGGATTGGCTTCGTGGCTTTCGAACGGATGCGTGAGGTCATTGTATATATTCACCATGGTGATTTCATCCGGAAATTTTCGGTACATGTCGAGTTCGAGTACGCCCATGGCATTGGCGGTGTCGACGGCAATCGTAAATTTTTTCCCCTGGAAATCTGCAAATGAGGTGAAATAATCGATATAGTCATCCTTGATATTATGTGAAGTGACGATGCCCATTTTTTCAGATGCGAGATATTCACCCTTCATCGCGAGATCACGAATATCCGAGAGGCCGGTTTTTTCTCCGACCGGGACGGCTCCGCGCAGGGCGAATTTCATGCCGTTCCATTGTGGGGGATTGTGCGATGCGGTGATCGCGACGACAGCATCCACATCGAGCGTGCCGGCGGCGAAGTACACCATCGGCGTCGAAGTGAGTCCGAGATCGATGACGTCGACCCCGCTTTCGGTCACCCCGCGGACGAATGCTTCGAAGAGACCGGCACTTGATTTCCGGATATCCTGACCGACGGCTATTTTTTTCGGTTTGAAGTGAGCGATGAAAGCACGGCCGATATCGTAGGCATCATGCTCGTCGAGATCGGTCGGATAGATACCGCGCATATCATAGGCTTTGAAAATTCCCGGATTCATAGAAAACAGATATTAGATATTAGACATTTTCCAGTATATCATGAGAGCCCATTTATGTTGACTTCGAGGCCTTTTTTTGCGATACTCCGGTGAAGTTCTTTAAGGGTTTTTATCCGTCATTTTTCAGGAAAAAAGCCATTTCTTCGTCTCATCACACCAAGGAGGATCACCATGAATTCACCCATCAATGCACTTTCACCGCTTGACGGTCGTTATGCCAAGAGAGTCGATCTATTGCGTGCTAGCTGTTCGGAGCATGGACTGATCAAATATCGAGTCCGTGCGGAGCTCGAGTGGGTCAAGAAGCTCAATGCCAATGGCATTATGCAGGGCGTCCCATTTTTTTCTGAGTCGACTCTGGCGATGATTCATCGGGTGGCGAGAGGGTTTTCCCAGAGGAATTCGCATCGCATAAAGGCAATCGAGGCGACGACGAATCATGATGTCAAGGCGGTCGAGTATGGGATCCGGGAAATTTTTTCCCAGGTTGAGGAAATGCGACCGGCGATGGAGTTCATCCATTTCGGGTGTACGTCCGAGGACATCACCAACGTGGCGCATGCGATGATGCTTCGGGACAGTCGGAATATTTTGGCGGGCATGATCGCGAAGTTATTCGATCGTTTCCGTGCCTTGGCGCATGCACATGCTGATGTCCCGATGCTCGCTCGGACGCATGGTCAGCCAGCGACGCCGACGACGCTCGGGAAGGAGATGGCTGTTTTTTGTTCCCGATTGAGTCGGGCGCGCAATCGCATTATGCGCATCGACCTGACCGCGAAGTGGAATGGCGCATCCGGAAATTACAATGCGGCGGTGGCTGCATACCCCGATGTCGACTGGGAAAAGCTCAATCGTTCCTTCATCGAAGGGCTGGGCTTCGAATGGAATCCGTATACGACGCAGATCGAGTCGCACGATACGATGGCCGAGCTCTTCGATGCCGTCGCGCATGCGAATACAGTGCTCCTTGATGCGAATCGCGACTTATGGCAATACATCTCACTCGGGTACTTCAAGCAGAAACTGAAGGCCGGTGAAATCGGTTCGTCAACTATGCCGCATAAGGTGAACCCGATCGATTTCGAGAACTCCGAAGGGAATCTTGGTTTGGCGAATGCCATACTCCGGCATATGTCGGAAAAGCTTCCGGTATCGCGTCTGCAGCGGGATCTCACGGATTCCACGGTAACGCGCAATATCGGTACGGCATTCGGCTACTCGCTCCTGGCCTATGGTTCTTGTCTTAATGGTCTCGGCAAGCTCGAGGTGGACCCGGTGCGGATAGCAGCGGATATCGATGATGCGTGGGAACTCCTTGCCGAACCGATTCAGACTGTCATGCGTCGCTATGGCGTGTCTGGTGCGTATGAGCAGCTCAAGGACATGACTCGCGGCAAGGGTATTACGCGAGAAGCCCTTCATGAGTTCATCCCGGGTCTTCAGATACCGGATGATGCCAAGGAGCGACTTCTCGCGCTGACGCCGTCGACATATATCGGTCTTGCCGAAAAGCTCGCGCGAAGCGTGTAGTGCTCGAAGTTTCCGCCCTTCGCTTTCGATAGAATGTTATCGGAAGCTGGGCGGTTTTTTTATTGACTTTTTGCCTTTTTCGCGCCACAATCAATCTATTCTCAAAGAATTTTTTTTGAAGATTTTTTATAACGGTCGTTCCGCTTTTTGATCCGCCAGCTGGCGGAGTCCGCTGTAAAAATTCCCTTTGTTGATATCTAGTATCTATTATCTAATATTTGTCCCATATGGCTCTCAGAGTAGGAATCGTCGGTCTGCCGAATGTCGGGAAATCCACCCTGTTCAAGGCGCTGACCCGAAAGGCAGTTGATATTAATAACTATCCGTTCTGCACGATCGAGCCGAATGTCGGCATCGTGACCGTCCCGGATCATCGTCTCCAGGCATTGTCGGATTTTTCGAAGACGGAGAAAATCGTCCCGGCTGTGGTGGAATTCGTCGATATCGCCGGACTCGTGAAGGGTGCGAGTGAGGGAGAAGGATTGGGGAATAAATTCCTCGCGAATATCCGCGAGACGGATGCCATCATACAGGTGGTGCGCGTTTTCGAAAATCCGGACATCATCCATGTGCACAATACGATTGACCCGACGAATGATATCGAAGTCATCAATACTGAACTCATCCTCGCTGACCTCGAGACCGTGACGAAACGTAAGGATAAGACTGCTAAGGAGGCTCGCGCGAACAGGAAGGGTGCCGCGGAAGAGATGAAAAATCTCGAGGAGCTCGCGACGGGATTGGAATCGGGACTCCTCGCGAACGCGATACCGCTCTCCGGAAATCCTGATGATGTAAAGAGACTTCTCAAGGAACTCTCGCTCCTCACGGCGAAACCATTTCTCTATGTCTATAATATGTCGGACATCGAGGCGACGCTTCCGCAGGCACTTGCGGCGCGACCGCATGTGCGTCTCGATATCAAAATCGAAGAAGAACTCAATGATATGACTCCTGAGGAACAGGAGGAATTCGGACTCGTGAGTCATTTGCCGGAACTCATCCGTGAAGCGTATTCACTCCTCGGACTTATGACGTTCTTCACGACGGGCGTGCAGGAGACTCGTGCATGGACGGTGCTCCAGGGATCGACCGCGCCGCAGGCCGGTGCCGCCATTCATTCCGATTTCGAGGAGAAATTCATCCGCGCGGAAGTTATTTTTTGGGAGAAACTTATCGCCGCGGGATCTTGGGCTGCTGCCAAGGAGCAGGGTGTTTTGCGATTGGAAGGGAAGGAATATATAGTCCAGGATGGAGACACCATCATCTTTAAAGTTTAAACTTTAAAGAATTTCTAATTCTCAATTTCTAATTTTGAATCAATTCCTTAATGTTTTGAATTCTGAAATTAAAGAATTTTTAGCATTATTTCGAAATTTAAAATTTAAAATTAAAAATTTTCCGTGGTCTTGACTGCGGAAGATCTAGCACTCTATAATAGAGAGTGCTAATCAGTTAATGAAAAAAATATGGCGAAACGAATTGCTTACAATGAAGATGCGCGGAAGGCGATGAAGCGGGGAATCGACATGGTGGCGGATGCCGTGAAGGTGACGCTCGGGCCGAAGGGGCGCAATGTCATTCTCGGGAAATCTTACGGGACTCCGGTCATCACGAATGACGGCGTTAGTATCGCGAAGGAGATCGAACTCGCTGATCCGCTTGAAAATCTCGGTGCGCAACTTATCAAGGAAGTCGCGACGAAGACGAATGATGCCGCAGGGGATGGGACGACCACGTCGACCGTCATCACACAGGCGCTCGTCCGCGAGGGGCTTAAATTCGTCGAGACCGGTATCAATCCGATTGGCATCCGTCGGGGCATGGAGGCTGCCAAGGATGAGGTGGTCGCAATCTTGAAGAAGAACGCTCAGCCGATCAAGGACAAGAAATCCATCGCGCAGGTGGCGACGATTTCGGCCGAATCGAAAGAGATGGGCGAGATGATCGCGGAAGTCATGCAGCAAGTCGGGAAGGATGGTGTCGTCACGACGGAACAGTCGCAGACGCTCGGGCTCTCGAAGGAGATCGTCGAGGGGATGAAATTCGACAAGGGATTCATCTCTCCCTACATGATGACTGATCCGCAGGCTCAGACTTCAGAGATAAACAATCCATATATTCTCATCACCGATGCGAAGATTTCCGTTATCACCGATATCGTACCGATCCTGGAGAAGCTCGCCAGGGGCGGGAAGAAAGATATCGTAATCCTCTCGGAGGACGTAGAT
>JAUPWD010000060.1 GCA_030916685.1 Patescibacteria group bacterium | reverse complement strand
CTGAAATGGATACGCTCAATGTGAAGGTTGAGGCTGATGTGACGAAGGTAGAGGGTGTCGTGAAGGCTGATGCGCCTGCTACTCCTCCTGCCGAGAAGAAATAGATATTATGGACGCATTGAACGGAGCACTGGAAAAGGTGCTCCGTTTTGCTATACTGTAAGAAAGGATGGCCTGAATCCTTCTTATCTCTAATATCTAACTTTTCAAGGAATATGTATCTTCAGCATCTGAACATTTATTTTTTCTTCGGATTGATGCTTGCAGTCGGTGGTTTGGTTTACTTTCTTTTTCAGCCATTTCTGACTGCAATCGTCGCTGCAGCTATTCTTGCGGCACTTTTCCAAGGTCCGCATCGTTTTATTTTGACCAAGCTTAGGGGAAGAGCATCGACTGCGTCTTTCCTGACGTGTCTCCTGATTATTTTCGTCATCGTCGCCCCGCTCTTCATGGTCATCTCGGCGGTGGCGAATGAGGCGAACAATCTCTATCATCTTTTCGGAGAAGGAAAGAGCGTCGATCAGTTTCTCGTGAAAATGGTCGATGGGGCGAATAATATTCCCTATCTCAATAAGGTCATCGGCGGATACCTGAACCAGGAGGCTCTTTTTCAGAGTATTCAGGGATTCGGGGGAAGTTTCGTGGATATCTTTCAGGCTGCCTATCGTCAGGTGAGTCAATTCGTGTTTTGGATTTTCATCTTGTTTTTCACCCTGTACTACTTCCTGATTGATGGAGAAAGAGGCCTCCGATATCTCATGAAGATTTCTCCGCTTCGTGATGAACATGAGGCACTTCTCGTGACGAAGTTTATTTCGATGACTCGTGCAACCATGAAAGGCACTTTGGTCATCGGGGCGATACAGAGCGTAATCGGTGGTGTGCTCTTTTGGCTCGTTGGGGTGCCATCACCGGTCGTCTGGGCGACTGTGATGTTTTTCTTTTCAATCATTCCGATGATCGGGACCGCCGCCGTATGGTTTCCGATGGGAGTGATCCTTCTCCTCCTTGGAAATTTTTGGCAGGCCGCATTGGTTCTTGGCATTGGGTTTGGCGTTATTTCTGTCATTGACAATGTGCTCCGACCGAAACTGGTCGGCAAGGATACACAGATGCATCCGCTCATGGTATTCTTCGCGACTCTCGGTGGTATATCCTTTTTCGGACTTCCGGGATTTATCCTTGGACCGATCGTGATGTCGCTCTTCATGGCTCTGTGGGAAATCTACGCTATCGAATTTCACAAACAGCTTGATTCATACAATGATCCAAGCCGTGAATATCAAAAGGAGAT
Organism: Patescibacteria group bacterium; assembly: GCA_030916685.1. Next base: position 3,116 of record JAUPWD010000060.1, on the reverse strand, counting down.
ATGATTTCCTGGTGGCAGAATCTCCCCTTGAATATGGATCCGATCGCTTTCATGCTCGGGTCTTTCCCGCTTCGTTTTTATAGTATTTTTTGGGTTATTGGCTTCTTCTTGGCATGGTGGTGTCTCTCTCTTTTGCTTCGAATTGATGGCAGGGAGAAAGTTTTTCAGGAAAAACTGTTTGATGGTTTGGTATGGGTGTTTCTCGGCGCGTTCATCGGAGGGCGATTCGGTTATGCACTCTTGTATATGCCGGAGTATTTTTGGCAGCATCCATCCGCCATTTTTTTTCCTGTCGAGGCGGGTGTTTTCATCGGTTTTTATGGGATGAGTTTTTTCGGTGGCGTGCTCGGTGTGGCTTTTGCTCTTGCTCTCTTTCTTCGTAAGAAAAGGGAGTCTTTTTTTGAATTGGCGGATTATTATGCTCTGGTGGCCCCTGTTGCCATTTTCTTCGGGCGGATCGGAAATTTTTTCAATGGCGAGCTTTCTGGTAGGGTTACGGCTGTTTCCTGGGGGATGTATTTTCCATCGGGTGGCGTCGTCTTGCATCATCCGAGTCAGCTCTACGAAGCTTTTCTTGAGGGGGCGATCCTTTTTATTTTTTTATGGTTCATTCGTCATCGCACGAGAGAAGTTGGAATTCTCTCTGTGTCTTTTCTCCTGGGGTATGGAATTCTGCGGTTTATAGCGGAGTTTTTTCGTGAGCCGGATCAGGGAAGTCCTTTATTTTTTGGTTTTTCCTTGGGGCAGATATACAGTGTGGCTCTTGTTTTGATCTCAATTTTCATTTTCTTCTCGATAAGGAGGCGAAAAGATGCTATAATTTAAGCATAAATGAATTGATATTTTTGGGAGTATGAATAAAGTCATCGGTTTTGTTGTCCTCCTCCTTGTGCTGATCGGTGGACTGGTGTATTGGGGATTGAATGATACGGGGTCGGACGAACTGACACCTGATGGAGGCGCTTCAATCGTATATTATTATGGCGAGACATGTCCGCATTGCAAGGACGTATCGAAATTTCTCGAAGAAAATAAGATTTCCGAGAAAGTGAATTTTGTAAAAAAGGAGGTTTGGGGCAATAGGAAAAATTCTGCAGAAATGGATTCTCGAGCAGCGTCCTGTAATCTCAAAAAAGAAGGAATGGGGGTGCCATTTCTCTTCGCGGAAGGAAAGTGTTATGTGGGTACTCCTGACGTTATCGGATTTTTCAAGAAAGCGGCTGGTTTGGAAGAGGTAAAATAAAAGCGAGTTTCATGGGAAAGCACTTCGATATCGCATCTAAAACAAATAAGCAGGGGTTCATCCAGGAGAAGAGTACCCCTCATGTTTTTGGTGTGCGTCGTGTGTCGGAGCAATCTTCTTTTCGGACGATACTCCTCTCTTGCGCACCGACACTTTTTATCGGAAAGCTTCTCTTTCAGTATAAGAGGGCGCAGGGGAAGATGAATATGTGGCGATACCGGATGCGAGTTCTCTCACGTAGACTTTGCTCGCAGTATGAGTTTTTGAGGCATCCTGCTTCGCCGTTTCGTGTCTTGAAACCATCCCGATTGGCAATTCTCGGGGCGATTGTATTTGGCATGGCGATGACGCATACCGTGGAGCGCCTGATCAACGGAAATGCCTCGGCCGATACGATTTCGCAAGTAGCCGGTGTTGAAGATAGCCAGGAGAATATGGATCAATCGGGACGCTTTTCTTCCGAGGAGCTTTTAGCCTTGGCGGGTGATGGTGAGGAAAGGCCGTTTGAAATAGAAATTCTTTCACAGTTCATCGAAGAAGAGAAGCAGGAAAAATTTGAGACTGAAGTGAAGCGGATGGTCGCTGGATACCCTATCGAGTCGATGGTTCCTTTTATTCTCGAAAAAGATCGGATTACTGCGACGTTTCTCATTGGTATCGCGAAGAAGGAGTCGAATTGGGGGCGACGCGTGCCGGTGCTCGAAGGCCAGGATTGCTATAACTATTGGGGATTTCGGGCCAAGCGGCGGCTCATGGGAACGGGAGGACATACGTGTTTCAATGGGAAAAAAGATGCCGTCGACTCCGTGTCCAAGCGAATCGAAAGCTTGATCTATGAATACGAACGAAATACACCGAAAGAAATGATTGTTTGGAAATGTGGGTATTCTTGTGCAGGACATTCTCCGGAAAGTGTCCGGAAGTGGATTGCTGATGTGGAGGGATATTATAATGCTCTCAATGATGCCGAGAAGGAATAGAGAGGAAAAGTGAGAAGCAGGGTAAAAAATTTCTTTTTCAGAACTTTTCATGACCAATCGGTCTCCAGCGAGACCTTTTTGAATTGAATTCGAAACTTTTTTGCAAACAAAAAAGACCATGCTTTCGAATTCAAATCCTCCTGAAAAACTCTGAGAAAGAAAATTTTTTGAAAAAGTGCTGTGAATAGCACTTTTTTTGCTTTTTATAAGCCATAGGCATGAGCAAAACGGCAGGATTTGTCAATTGATAGAATGGGATCTTTCTGCTAGAATAGAGCTTCAGTTTTTAAGAAGAGGCATCTCGCTTCATATAACGACATCTCGTATGCTCATTTTTCTTTTTTCAAAAATTGATTTGATCGAAAAGAAGATAACGGAGAATCCTCGGATAATCGGATTGTTTGGTATATTCTTCTTTTTTTCTTGCGCTGCTTTGATCGCGACTTGGGATATGCCTGGTAAAAGCTCTTACCGTCGGCCTGTTTTGAATACACTTTCGGATTGCGTCTTGCGCTCCCAAATGAAATCTTCATTTTTAGAAGAGGATGATCGCCTCAATCCGATGGTAAATGATTCTTGTGGAGAAGAGGCAAGGGAGTGGTCAGATCGCCTGGCTTTACAGGAGATTGCGGCTGAGAAAAAAAGGCTGGCATCTGACGGCGCTGACGATGCTCTCAATGATCAGATCATATCCATGACGGTTGGTTATCCGATAGAGCAGATGGCGGGATCAATCGCCATGTATGATCGGGAGGTGGCTGCTCTTCTTGTTGGTATTGCAAAGAAGGAGTCCAATTGGGGAAAGCGTGTTCCTCGCTCGTCTGATGGAGCGGATTGCTTCAATTACTGGGGTTTTAAGGGGGCAGGAAGCCGCGGGGTAGCGATGGGGCATG
>JAUPWD010000059.1 GCA_030916685.1 Patescibacteria group bacterium | reverse complement strand
GAACATTGAAGTGTGGAAAATGCACCAGATCCAATCGGTGCCGGAACAGGAGAAGAGGGAAAAGGAGCTGTTCTCTCCATCCATACCACGAGTAGTCGGCCAATACTTTTCGGAAGTTCTTCTGGCTCGGTATGTAGTCGTCGAAATTTTCCAGACGCAAAAAAACAACGTACTGATTCTCTGAATCAATCTTTTCCAAATGTTCGATGAGTTTCTCAGTATATCGTCCCAATCCCTTCCCTATCGACCCATAAAAACGGGCATCAATACCTATTCTCATAACTGTAAGCTGTTAAATCTATCGGGACGCGCGTTTCCCCCGTCGCACCAGGCAAAAAAGAAACAACGCTTCGGAAGCCAATATCTTGAATATTTCGTGATCATCGATATCATTTCTCTTCTTCGGAAATACCATGAAAGACCGAAAGTGATCGACCGCCTTCGGAGAAGCTACATGATAGCAATCATCGCTCAGCCAGAAACGACGCGTTTTTTCATGGAGAAGCGATTCGCTCGTCACCTTCGAAAAAAGATCATTCTTCCCATCGAAAAAACTCTTTTCTATGCGATGCGTCGTCGTATTCACGAAATAGAGCGCCACCGAATCCGCCTTGGAGAGAATCTTCACCGCATCAAGAATCGGGCGATACAATTCATCGTCCTTGGCCGTACGACCGAAGAGCGCGAGCGTCCCGGGAAGCGCCCCGACGGAACGCTTCAGTATCTCGAATTTCCGATTGAGTTCGCCGATATACGAATATGAGTTCTCTAGATCCTGAGAAATCATCTTCTTCTCCCTCTTTATCTTCTGCTGCTCCCCCTCCATCTTCCCTAGAGCCCGCTCTTTGGCGAGATACAGGAGAAACGCCGACAGACTGAGGAAGAAAATAATCACCGACTCTGCATCCTCCTCACCGAGAAATCCATAATCATGACGGACATACTCCGGCGCGAATACCACGAGCACAAAGATGATGAGATAGATCCAATACATGCTCGTTACGTTAGACAGCCTCCGAATCTAGAGAGAGAGTCCTTTCAAAAAAGCTCTCAATCTCTCGCCGACTTCAGGATGCTTCAGTCCGAAATGAATCGTCGTTTTCAAGAAATTGAATTTATCACCCGTATCAAGCCACTTGCCCTCGAGCATCCGTCCATACAAAGGGCGATCATTCTGAAGCATGATATCGAAGGCGTCAGCGAGGCGGATCTCCCCTGACTTCCCGGAACTCATCGATGCGAGTGTATCGAATACTTCCTTTGTGATGACGTACTTCCCGACGGCGACTGCCGTCGAAGGTGCTTCCTCTGGCGTTGGCTTCTCCACCATGCCCTTCACTTTCAATGTGTGCTCATCAATTTTCTCTCCGTCAATCACGCCGAACTTCGATACCTCACTCCGCTCCACCTCCGAAAGCCCAATGATCGGAGCACGAAACTGATCATAAGCGTCGATCAGCTGCTTCGATGCGGGAACCTCGCTATCATAGATACAATCACCGAAGATAATCAGCACCGATTCATCATCATCCACGAGATGCGCTGCCTGGAGAATCGCATGCCCGTCACCGAGCGGTACCGGCTGACGCACATAGGAGAATTTCGCGAGCGTAGAGATTTTCTGTACCACTTCGAGGAGATCGTGTTTATTCTTCTCTACAAGCGTATCCTCAAGCTCATATGACACGTCGAAATGATCCTCGATTGCCCGCTTGCCGCGCCCGGTCACGAAAATAATTTCCTCAATTCCAGAAGCGACCGCCTCCTCGACGAGATACTGCACCACCGGTTTGTCTACCACCGGGAGCATTTCTTTCGGTTGCGCTTTCGTCGCGGGGAGGAATCGTGTCCCGAAACCCGCTACGGGAATAATCGCCTTCTTAATCTTCGGAAAATTATCAGTCATAGTTTTTGAAAAAATTATTTTTCTTAGTCTCTTTATTCCCTGTTGATTGTTCACTGTTAGCTACTCCCTGATCTATTTGAGCGTCACCAACTTCTTGAATTCTACATTAAATTCTGCTATCGCATCATTGACAATCGGATGAAATTTCTTTGTAATTCCTTTCTCCCGGACATAGAGCGCGGAATCCAAAAGTGAATCCGGCGTTCCGGTATCGAACCACCCACCGGTCATCTCACGGACATCGAGCTCGCCCTTTTCGAGATACGCATTATGCAGTCCGGTGATCTCGATCTCACCGCGCTCCGACGGAGAGAGTCCCTTGGCAATTTCCGAAGCCCGTCCATCGAAGATATAAATTCCAGGGATGGCGAATGCGCTCTTCGGGGATTTCGGCTTCTCCTCGATGGAGATCGCTTTTTTCTCAGCATCAAATTCCACCACGCCGAATCGTTCCGGATCAGTTACTTCCTTCGCGAATATCCGCCCACCTTTCTCAAATGACCGGATCGCTTCCGAGAAGTCATCCTCGAAGATATTGTCTCCGAGCACCATGGTCGACGAACCCCCATCAAGGAAATCCTCCGCGAGGATATATGCGTCCGCGAGCCCCCGCGGTTTCTTCTGAACGACGAACGAGAGTGACACTCCCCGACTGCGAAACATCGATCCCAAGAGATTCAGGAAGTGCCCCGAATACTCAGGCGCTACGATGATAAGGATATCTGTGATCCCCGCGGTGATGAGCGTATTTAGTGGATAGAAAATCATCGGCCGATCATAGACCGGCAGGAGCTGCTTGGACGTGACGGCGGTCGATGGGAGGAGTCTCGTCCCGGTACCGCCTGCCAATATAATTCCTTTCATAAAGCCTACTAATTATTTATACAAAGTGAATTTCTTACACAATACATGTATCTCCTTCCGGAGCGCGCGACGGATTTTCACATTCTCTTTGTTCTTCCAGATAGTATCGATGATACGCGCGATTTCTTTCACTTCTTTTTCCTTCATTCCCCGAGTCGTGATCGCCGGCACGCCAATGCGCACTCCGCTCGGGTCAAATGGCCCCCGTGGATCATCCGGAATCATATTCTTGTTAATAGTAATGCCCACGCCTTCGAGCAGATTCTCCGCTTCTTTCCCTGTGAGACCATAGCTCTTCACCGTATCGATCACGATCATATGATTCTCCGTTCCACCGAAGAGAATATACGCGCCACCTTTGTAGAGTTCTTTCTCCAATACCTTTGCATTCTTCAAAGTCTGCTTGGCATATTTCTTGAATTCCGGTCGGAGCGCTTCGCCGAATGCCACGGCCTTCGCGGCCACCACATGCATATGTGGCCCTCCCTGCGTTCCCGGGAATATCGCCTTATCAATCGCCGGTGCGAATTCTTTCTTACAGAGAATGAGTCCGCCTCTCGGTCCGCGCAAAGTCTTGTGCGTCGTCGCCGTCACGATATCGAAATACGGTATCGGACTCGGGAGCGCTTTCCCCGCGATGAGTCCCGCGATATGCGCCATGTCCATCATGGTCATCGCCTTCACTTTCTTCGCGATTGCGACGAACTTATCATAATCGATCTGTCGTGTATAGGAAGAAAATCCCGCGAGCATGAGCTTCGGCTTCACTTCTTTCGCGAGCTTCTCAAGTTTCTTGTAATCGATACTTCCATCCGCCTCGGTCTTGTAGCGGACGAAATTGTACACCTTGGCCGGCAATGTCACCGGATGACCATGAGTGAGATGTCCACCATGAGAGAGATCCATACCGAGCACGGTATCACCCGGCTGGAGGAGCGCCGCATATACCGCGAGATTCGCCTGCGCGCCCGAGTGTGCCTGCACATTCGCATGCTCCGCGCCGAAGAGCTTCTTCACCCGATCGATCGCCAATGTCTCCACGACATCGGTATATTCCTGTCCACCGTAGTATCGCTTCCCCGGGTATCCCTCGGAATACTTGTTCGTGAACACGGTCCCGAGCGTCTCCATCACCGCCTGCGAGACATAATTCTCCGATGCGATCATTTCAAGTCCTTCTTCCTGTCGTTTCTCTTCACCCATCACCGCCTCATATACTGCCTTATCCGCCTTCTTTAAGATATCGTGTTTCATACAAGCATTTTCATTAAAAACATCCCTATCATACCAAAAATCCGCCCTCTCGACACCATTGACAAAAT
>JAUPWD010000058.1 GCA_030916685.1 Patescibacteria group bacterium | reverse complement strand
TACAGGTGCTCTATGAAAATTCTTTTGATGAAATCCGGTTTGTGGCTGCTTTTGGGAATATCTATTCTCTTGCTTTTGCTTTCTCCCTTCCGCGCACTGCCATCCGCCGAAGAGATCTGGTCATTGCCACAGGCAGAGACGTCATTCCTCTATGATCGGACAGGGAAGCACATATTGTATGAGGTTCATGGCGATGAAGATCGGAAGGTGCTCTCACATAATGAGATACCGGATGTGATGCGGAATGCCGCGATGGCGACGGAGGATAGGAACTTTATGTATCACTTCGGCGTGGATCCGATCGGGATTTTACGGGCGCTTCTCGCGAATATCCGTGAGGGTGGGATAGCCCAGGGCGGATCGACCATCACGCAGCAGCTCGCGCGTAATCTGACATCGTCCCGCGAAAAGACGATTGCCCGGAAAGTGCAGGAAATACTCATTGCGATCGAAATCGAACTCCGGTATAGCAAGCAAGAGATTCTCGATCGGTATCTGAATACGGTTCCGTTCGGGAACAATCTCTATGGTATCGGCGCGGCTTCGGAATCTTTTTTTAGGAAGCCAGCCAGGGAATTGACGATCGATGAATCGGCGATGCTTCTCTCACTTCTCAAAGCGACGAGTACGTACTCTCCCTATGGAGAGAATATTCCTGCGCTCAATTATCGTAAGGGGATGGTGCTTCGCGCCATGCGTGACGAGGGCTATATCAATGGGACGGAATATGAGAAGGCGCTTCTCATCGATACAGTTGCTAAGGTGCTGCCGAGAGAGGATTCTATCGTCGCACCGCATTTCGTTTTCGCGGTACTTGATGAACTTGAGAATATGTATGGCCGGGAACGTATCGAGCGCGGGGGACTTCATATCACGACGACGCTCGATATCGAGACACAACAGATGGTCGAGGGAATCGTTTCGGAGAAGGCATTGGAAAACAGTCGTCGTTTTCAGGCAGAGAACGCAGCGGCCACTGTGCTTGATGTGGCGACGAGTGAAGTGCGTGCGATGGTTGGAAGTCGGAATTTCTTCGATACGGAAATAGACGGAGAGGTGAATGTCGTGCTTCGTCCCCGTCAGCCGGGGTCATCGTTCAAGCCGATCATTTATTCCGCGGCCTTCGAGAGAGGGTATCAGCCGGAGCATATGATTTCTGATTCGCCGACGAATTTCGGCGTCGATGGATCAGGGAAACCGTATATTCCGAGAAACTATGATGGGAAATTCCATGGGACGGTCAGTATGCGCCAGGCCTTGGCGAATTCGCTCAATGTCCCCGCTGTGAAGACGCTTCATGCGATTGGTCTCGACGCCGGAATTGGCATGGCGGAAAATCTCGGCCTCTCGACTCTCGATATGCAGGAGCATTACGGACTCTCGTTCGCACTCGGCGCGGCCGATGTGTTGCTCCTCGATATGGTTTCAGCATTCTCGGTATTCGCGCGCGATGGAGAATATCTCGCTCCGAAAATGATTCTTTCCGTCAAAAAAAACAATGAAGAGACTTTTTATCCTGATTCGACGGGGCGTCGGGCGGTGGATGTCGAGACGGCACGGAAAATCAGTTCCATCCTGTCTGATAATCAGGCACGTTCCATGATATTCGGCGCACATTCCCCACTTGGATTCCCGGGAAGTATGGTCGCGGCGAAAACGGGAACATCACAAGAGTTTCGGGATGCCTGGACACTCGGGTATACACGGAATTTCGCGCTCGGAGTCTGGACCGGGAACAATGATCATCGTCCGATGAAAGCTGGAGCTGATGGCGTCTTCGTTGCGGCACCTATCTGGCGAAGCATCACGAATCAACTCTTGGAGCGCTTCCCAGCAGAATCATTCATCTCGTATACGAAAGCAGAGCCAGATCCGGAATTGAAATTAGCCGATGAATCACGGGTGGTGATAACCTACTATCGTATCAGTACAGGGAAGAAGATTTCCGCGAAAAAAGCGGAGCGGCTCGGCCCAGACAAGGTTCGTGTACAGAAAGAGTATCCGAAAACGGAATTGACGGATCAATTTTCCATCGAGTCGCTCTCGGAGAGAAGCTTGTAAGAAGAATTACTTCTTCTCAAATTCATTGTGCCTGAGTTCGCGCTTGATATGTGATTTGGCATTGGAAGTCTTGACGAAAGAGAGCCAGTCGCGACTTGGATTTTTCCGGTCTTTCGTGGTGAGGATCTCGACGCGTTCCCCATTTTTTATCTTGTAGTCGATCGGAACCATTTTTCCTTCGACTTTCGCCCCGGTTGCCCGGTTGCCGATTTCTGAGTGGATAGAGTAGGCGAAATCGATGGGTGTCGCATCTTCGGGAAGGTCGATGATGTCGCCCTTCGGTGTGAAGGCGAAAATGTGATTTTTGAAAAAATCAATCTTGAGTCCCTCGAGAAATTCATCGTCATCCCGACCGATTTCGTGCTGCCATTCCTGGAGCTGGCGTACCCACGCGAGATCTTTCGGCGGTTCAATTTCTTGGGCTTTCTTTTTCATGAACAAATTGCGCCATCCCTTGCGCTCTTTCTCGGTGTAGATCCAATGAGCGGCGATTCCATATTCAGCTTCGGTATCCATCTTTTTCGTTCGGATTTGTACCTCGAGGATGCGTCCGTCCGGGCCGAAAATGCTCGTGTGGAGGGATTGATACCCGTTCGGTTTCGGGAGAGAGATGTAGTCCTTGATCCGACCGACGAGCGGGCGATACCGTTTGTGGACGATGCCGAGCGCCTCGTAGCAATCGGCGATTTCCGGAACGATGATACGGATGGCGATGGTGTCGTAGACGCGGCGGATATCCATGTCATGCTTTTCGAGTTTGAGGAAAAGTCGATAGAGATGTTTCTGTCGGCCAGAAACAGAGAGCGCCTGTACGTGTTCTTCTTTCAGTTCCTTCTCGAAGCGGCCGATGATTTCTTCGATATCATGGGCTCCCTCGAGCGAATATTCTTCGACGAGCTTTTTTGTGAGAGTATGGTTTTTCGGATCGAGATATTTGAAGGCGAGATCTTCGAGCTCTCCTTTGATTTCTCCGATACCGAGTCTATTGGCGATCGGAGCGTAGACATTCATGGTCTCATTCGCAATCCGCTCCTGTTTTTCCGGGGGAAGGGAGTCGAGCGTTCGCATATTGTGGAGCCGGTCGGCGAGCTTGATGATGACTACACGGATATCGCGCGCCATGGCGAGGAACATCTTGCGGAGATTTTCGAGGAAATATTCT
>JAUPWD010000057.1 GCA_030916685.1 Patescibacteria group bacterium | reverse complement strand
GTGTGCTCTTCCGATCTAGAACGAAATATTTTTTCTCATTGTCGAAGTCGATCACACCGAGGATGCCGACCATCTCTCCGTTCCACTGCACAACCGGTCCACCGATATATTCGTTCGGACTCTTTATATTGAGAGAAAATACTCCCTCCCACTTCTCGCTCGATGAGACAGTTTTCCCCGCGAGATTAAACGTCTTGTCCTTGTTCTCGAGAATACCGATAGAGAAACGGTTCTGATATTCCGTCGATGAATTCCCGATAGCGATCAATTTCTTCCCGACACGGGCATCATCGGAATTCGCGAATGCGATAGCCGGGAGACTATCTCCCTCGATTTTCAAAAAAGAAAGATTCGTGAGCGGGTCCGTCCCGAGTACGCGGGCATCATATGACTGGCCATTCTCGAGGAGAATGGCATACTTCGCATCCCCTTCATACAAGGCATCACGATACGTCGCGACGACACCATCGTTCGTCACGAGCACTCCTGTCGTTCCCTTGCTCATATGAACCGCCGGGACTTTCGCTCCCTTCACTGATTCTTTAATAGCGATGATATTCACCACGGCGGTCGCCGGCTGTGAAACCACCTGTTCAATGGAATCGTCTTCGCGGATGGTCACCTGTTCTGTCTTGTTGATGATCGTGATGTTCTCCGAAACACTCTTCACCCAGGAAAGACGGGAGAAGAAATGTGACGAAGCGAGACGAGGAATGATTGAATGCTCGAAAAACACGCCCCCGATGCCTCCAACAAAGAAAACAGTGATGAAAAGTCCGAAAAAAATGAGTGATTTGCGTTTCATAACAAGGAAAATTGGGATTTATCTTCTAAGTATCGCTCTCAAATCTCACCACATGAATAAGAAAATATAAATTATTCATGCTTGTCGGCTAAAATTCCATCATTTCGGCTGCAAATCCCGAAAAGCTTGTCGGAATATCCTGATATTCCTTCGCACTTTTCAAAATTTTCGCTCGAAATGATGGAATTTTATACTCGACATGCGATTTGAGAGAGATACTCATTTCTACCATGAATACGCGAAAATGGCAAGATGTGCCGTTACACGAGCATTCTCCAGGGTGAGGAGAGAAGGAGAAGCGTCGCCAGGCTCAACAGGGAGAGTGCGCGAAGAAAAATAGTCCTTTCCTTGAACCGTCCCGTAAAGGAAAATATGAGTCCCTCCCAAGGAAAAAAGAAGACGATCGTCAGAAGGGCGGCGACCGTCAAATATCCGAACGGCCACATGCTCGCAACCCATGCCGCCTCTGCCATAACCAGAGCGAGAAAGGCAGCCGCAATTTTCATCTCCTTTTCGGCGTTTCCATCCACCACTCGGAACATCTGATATGCGACACCGAATGTCGAGACACAGAATGTGATCATGAGCATCCAGAGCGCGATATCGAAATTCAGATAAAGACCATAGCAGGCGGCATAGAAAAGGAAAAGTGATGCGATTCCTCCAGCATGCATAAATGCCCGCGCCGTCTCATCGGTCGGAGCGAAACGAAGGCGATACAGGCCGAGAAGGAGCGAATAGAAGGCGATACTCGAAATGAATACGAAGACATGCTGATTCGTCTTGTTATCAATGAGGAAGAGAAGTGTGGGGGTAGCCAGGGAAAAAAGGAGCGGTATAGGTACGCCAGTCATCTTCTTCGTCGTCCGATACACGGCAAGAAGCGCTATCGCCGAAACGAAAAGGAGGGAAAATCCATACCCACTCCAATCCGTCAAAACCGGATTCAAAGCTAAAAGCTCCAAAGAGAGGAGGTAGGAAAGCGACCAGAGAACGAGGGTAAAGTGGAAAAACATGGATCAGTTAACAGAGAACAATTAACAGCTAACAATCGATGGAAAACAGGAGTCACAAAACAGGAGACATTTCAATCCCATCATAACCCGTTTCTTTCGGAAAAACAAAAACAGGGGCTGAGCCCCTGTAATGAGATAGAGAAAAAATGCTTATGGACATACTGCTTCACCTGAAATAGTAACCTTCTCTACCAAAACATTCAAACCGCTTGAAGAAAAGGCCAGAGCCGGACCATACCCATACGCCCAATAACTTTGCCCTAAGGCGCCACTTACACACGAAACATTGCTCCCGCAATAAGTAAGGTACGGGGAAGAATCTGATGCTCCAGACCTTCTGATTATCCCAGTAAATTTTCCCGATTCAACCACTCCAATTCCCCTTCCACTGCTTCCTCCCACTGTAAATGTATAACACCCATAGGGTGGAGATACCGGGGCCGCCACCGCCGTCTCGATCACCCGAGTCGTACCAGCCGATGTTCCTTCGACTTTAATCTTCGCGACGAGATTTCTCCAATCAGATTCTGTACATCCAATGACAGCATTATCCGTATCGAAGAAGGTGACGGTCGAAGTTCCTCCAGATACCGGGAAGGAAAAGCTTCCATTAGAACAGGCTGTCGAACCCGTGATTGATGCTCTCATGGTACTGAGGTCGGTATAGGAGCCCTTGTAGATTTCTTTCAGTGCCTTCTCTACTCCGGAGTCTGCTACCTGGAAGGACTGGACAGATTGACCAGTAGATCCGGCACTCTTCCTGTTGGAGACATTCACCACAGCGACGGAGAGAGCTGCGGAAAGAACGATGGAGAGCACAATGAGGGAGAAGACGAGGACGGAACCTTTGGATTTTAGTGGATTTTTCATGGGAGTTTGTTTCTATAAATTATGCTTTCTTCATTATATCACTGTTTTAATTTTTCTTTCATATCTTTCTCCATACTTTTCTTTGTCCGCAAAGAAAAGTATCCAAAGAAACTCTCTCCTGCGATAAGAATCGAGAAATTCCGACTCACC
>JAUPWD010000056.1 GCA_030916685.1 Patescibacteria group bacterium | reverse complement strand
TTTCTTATAAAGCTTAAAGAATTTGATATTGATAAACGAGTACTCAATGATGCGGAAAGAGAGAGTGTTGTTCAGTGGCAGTCGATAGATTTCTTGATTTCAAAGATGGAGACGCAAGGGAAGAGATTTGAGAGAACAGACTTGGATGAATCAGAAATTCTTAAGAGAGCTAAAAAATATGTATCATAACCCTATGCCATTCAAAAAAGTAGATTCGAAGATGAGTTTTCCGAAGATGGAAGAAGAGATTCTCAAGTTTTGGGATGAGCAGAAGATATTCGAAAAGTCGGTAGCGAAGGAGTCGACCGCCGGAGATTTTATTTTCTATGAAGGGCCGCCGACGGCGAATGGGAAGCCGGGGTTGCATCACGTGCTGGCGCGGTCGTTCAAGGATATTATTCCACGATACAAGACCATGAAGGGGTATCGCGTGGCGCGCAAGGCGGGCTGGGATACGCACGGACTCCCGGTCGAACTCCAGGTAGAGAAGGCATTGGGTTTGAAATCGAAACAGGAAATCGAGAATATCGTCCCGGGCGATGCGCGAGCGAGCGTGATTGAATTCAACAAGCGATGTAAGGAATCTGTCTGGGAATATCGTGACCTTTGGGAGAAGCTCACGAAGCGCATGGGCTACTGGGTGGACATGGAACATCCGTATGTGACCTATGAGAACAGCTACATCGAATCGGTGTGGTGGCAGTTCGCGCAGATTGCTGAATTGAAAAATGCAAAGGGCGACTCATTCGTCTACAAGGGGCACAAGGTGGTTCCCTACTGCTACCGTTGTGGGACGGCGCTTTCGTCGCACGAGGTTGCACAAGGGTATAAAGTAGTGAAAGACTTGTCAGTGACCGTAAAGTTCGAATTGGTGGATGAGCCGGGAACATATTTCTTGGCATGGACGACGACGCCATGGACACTTCCGGGAAATGTCGCGCTGGCGATTAAAAAGGATATTCAGTATGTGAAGGTTGTTAGTGAAGATGGGAAATATATAGTCGCGAAAGAACTTGCAGGATCAGTTTTTGAGGGAAAAGAGCATTCGATCGAATCAGAAATGAGTGGCGTCGAGCTTGTTGGGAAATCATATAAGCCGCTTTTCGATTACTATGTCGGGAGTGAAATGAAAAATAAGGAAAATGCCTGGAAGGTATATGCTGCGGATTTCATTACGACCGACAAGGGGACGGGTATCGCACATGAAGCCCCAGCTTTCGGCGAAGACGATATGGAACTTGCGAGAGTGGAGAATCTCCCAGTCATTCATCATGTGAAAATGGATGGCATGTTCGAGAAAGAAGTGACTGATTTCGTTTCACTCCTCGCCAAGCCAAAAGATGATCCTGCATCGACCGATGTCGCTGTGATCAAATATCTCGCTCATAATGGATTGCTTTTTTCGAAAGAAAAATATGAGCATGAGTATCCGTTCTGCTGGCGCTGCGATACGCCGCTCATTTATTTCGCCAAGCCGTCCTGGTTCATCCGGATGAGCGAAATCCGTGACGAGCTCGTGAAAAACAATGAGGCCGTGGAGTGGGTGCCGGACCACATTAAAGAGGGGCGTTTCGGTGAGTGGCTCCGTGGCGCGAAGGATTGGGCGATTTCCCGTGAGCGCTACTGGGGGACGCCGCTTCCGATTTGGGAATGTGCGGGTGAGAAGGCGTGTGGGAAAATGAAAGTCATCTCTTCTATCGCTGAATTGGAAAAACTCTCTGGAAAGAAAATCGATGATGTGCACAAGCCCTATATCGATGATGTAACCTTTGCCTGCGAATGTGGTGAAACGATGGAACGCGTGCCGGAGGTATTGGATGTGTGGTTTGATTCGGGGGCGATGCCGCTCGCGCAGTTCCACTATCCGAATGCGGTAACCGACGAAGACAAGAAAAACATCGAAGCGGGGAAGTATTTCCCGGCGGATTATATCTGTGAGGCCATCGATCAGACCCGCGGTTGGTTCTATACACTCCATGCAATTGGGACGCTCCTCAATAAAGCAGGGAAGGTTTCGACCGGCAATGCGTTCAAGAATGTGATCTGTCTCGGGCATATCATGGATGCACAGGGGAAGAAAATGTCGAAGTCCAAGGGAAATGTGATCGACCCATTTCAGATGTTCGATGAATTTGGTGCGGATCCGCTCCGCTGGATGCTCTTCTCGCTCAATCAACCAGGGATGACGAAACGATTTGATCTGAAGGGAATGCGTGATGTGCAGAACCGCGTATTTCGCATGCTGTGGAATTCGTATTCGTTCTTCGTACAGTACGCTGAAATCGATAACTGGGAGCCGAAGGCGAACGCTGCTCCATCAAAAAATCTTTTGGATCGATGGATTATATCTGAATTGCAACTTCTCATGCAGTCGGTTGATGAATCGCTCGCGAAGTATGATGTGTATGCACCGACACAGAAAATTGAGAGCTTCATCGACAATCTCTCGAATTGGTATATCCGTCGGAATCGGAAGCGCTTCTGGAAGAATGAGAATGATGGTGACAAAAATGATGCCTATCAGACTTTGTACGATGTGCTCGTGACGCTTTCGAAATTGATGGCGCCATTCACGCCGTTCCTCGCTGAGGAAATGTATCGGAATTTAACCAGTGAGGAGTCTGTTCATTTGGCTGAATGGCCGGTGGCTGATGAGAGTTTGATTGATGCAGAATTAAATGAGCTAATGAAACGAGTTCGAGAAATTGTGAACATCGGTCTCCAGGTTCGGGCACAAGCTAAAACAAAAGTAAGGCAACCATTGGTTGAGTTACAAGTTACAAGTTACAAATTGCCATTAGAGTTGCAGGAAATTATCAAAGAAGAGCTTAATGTTAAAGAATTTAAAGTAGTTGAAAGTATTAAAGAGAGTAAAAATATTATTGGTGCAACGATTGGAGAAATAAAAATAGGGTTGAATATTGAAATCACCCCGGAATTGAAACTCGAAGGAGATGCACGGGAAATCATCCGGGCTATCCAGGAAGGCCGGAAGAAAGCTGGTTTCGAGGTGGCTGATCGGATCGTACTTGGGTATCAGGGCCTGGAAAAAGCCTTTGAAATGTTCGGCGAAATGATCGGACAGAAAATCCTCGCGATCGAGGTAAAGAACGAAAAGATGAATGAAGCGGAATAAGAAGGCACCCTCGACCTCGACGCCGAG
>JAUPWD010000055.1 GCA_030916685.1 Patescibacteria group bacterium | reverse complement strand
GGAGAGATTATACTGTTGCATTTTGTAGCGCGAATGTTCGGTGAACTGATACCGACTACCAGTATTCGCCTGGCGCTTGTCGAAACGCTCCCGCGCCTTCTTCACGAAATCTTGATAGGAGACAGACATACACGAGAATTTTCAATTTCTAATTTTCAATTTTCAAACAATGCCGCAATGGAATAATTTCGAAATTGAATCCTTAAAAAATTGTTTAGAAATTAGAAATTGAAACTTGAAAATTTATTTGATGTCCATTCCACGGAGCGCTGCGATCCTCTCTTCGACTGGTGGGTGGGTCATGAAGAACTTCGCGACTTTTTTCCCTTTGAACGGATTGGAGATATAGAGTGACGCCGTCGCACGATTGGCGGCTTCAAGCGGCTCAGTATCGCCGGAAATCTTCTGAAGAGCCGAGGCCAGCGCATCCGGATACCGCGTAAGAAGCGCACCCGAAGCATCCGCGAGAAATTCCCTCTTACGAGAAATCGCGTGTTGCATGAGCATCGCGGCAATCGGCGCGAGGATGGAGAGAATGAGTGCCACCACGATCAAAATAATCTGCAGCTGCCCTTTGTTGTCATTATCACGATTTCCTCCCATAAAGGCGAAGTGTCGAAACCAATCCGCGAGAAGCGCCACAAGTCCGACAAGGATAACGACGATCGTCGCGATAAGCGTATCACGATTCCCGATATGAGAAAGCTCGTGTGCGGCGACCGCTTCGATTTCAGACTTCTCCAGTCGAGAGAGAATACCTGTCGTGAAACAGATCACGCCATGCTCCGGATCGCGCCCCGTCGCGAATGCGTTCATCGCGGTATCATCAATCGTATAGATCTTCGGCGTCGGCAATCCCGCAGTAATAGCGAGGTTCTCCACGATCCGATACAATTCCTTGTTATCCTCGAACTCGACGAGTTTGGCCCCACTCATGGACAATACAATCTTATCGCTCGACCAGTACGAGACGACGCTCGTGATGACCGAAAACGCTACGGCGGCATAGAGAATCGCCGAGGACTGCATCGCCCCCGCGAAGACATATCCCACGCCAATCACAAATACGAGAAACCCCGTGATATAGAGAAATGAGAGTCGTATATTCTTATCCTTCTGTGTGTAGAGTGTAGCCATAGAAAAGAAAAAGTATTTTGTATCATGTATCTTGTATTTCAAAAAATACTTAATACAAGATACAAAATACTTAATACTCCTTGAGTTAGAATTCTACCTTCACTGGTTCCTTGGCAGCCTCATCGGTAAGCTCGAAGAATTCGCGCTTCACAAAAGAGAACATACCGGCGATGATATTGCTTGGAAAAGTTTCGATCTTCGTATTGAGACTCATAACATTACCATTGTAGAAACGGCGGGATGCCTGAATCTTGTTCTCGGTATCCGAGAGCTCCTGCTGGAGTTCGAGGAAGTTCGTATTCGCCTTGAGATCAGGATACGCTTCCGCAATCGCGAAGACGGATTTCAATGCGCCGGTCAGCATATTCTCAGCATCACCTTTATCAGCAGCACCAGTTGCAGACATTGCCTTGGCGCGGGCCTCGGTCACCTTCTCGAAAACTCCGGTCTCATGAGCGGCATACCCCTTCACGGCGGAAACGAGGTTCGGGATGAGATCGTAGCGGCGCTTGAGCTGTACGTCGATATCGCTCCATGCCTCCTCAGTGCGATTTCGGAGCGTAACCAAGCCATTGTATGCCGTGATAACGTACAGTACGACGACCCCGAGCACCATCAACAAAATAAATCCGATACCCATATGTTTATATAAATAAATTATCCCCTGTGCATCAATAATATACGCTTTTTCTCGAAAAAAATCAATGTGATATACTGGAGAAAATTAATACACACATCTATGGATTTTTTCCAAACATCAGCCGTGTTCCTCATCCCGATTCTCGTCGCACTCTTCGTGCAGATCATCAAGTTCATCATCTATTCTATCAAGCATGGCCTCGACTGGAGCTATGCCTTCACTCATGGGCACATGCCGAGCTCTCACACCGCTTTCGCAATCGCACTTCTTACTTCCATCGGCCACTACGAAGGGATGCACTCCGGTGTCTTCGCCGTCACAGCCGGACTCGCCTTCATCATCGTCGATGACGCCCTCCGTATCCGAATGATACTCGGTGATCAGGGCCGATACCTTAATATGCTCGTCGACCAGTTGAAAAATGAAATTGATGAAAGTAAATTTCCGAGACTGAAAGAGCGCGTCGGCCATCGCACGAGCGAAGTCGTCGTCGGGGGCATACTTGGATTCTTCCTTACTTGGATATTCATCATCCTCGTGGGTTAAATGAATATCTTATTGTCATCAAAAAAGACCCTACCGGGTCTTTTTTCTTTTTCTTCTTCCTAAAATTCTATTTTCTCATCTCTTCCTCCCAGCTCCTCCCGGACTACGCGAGCATCATTCCAGGGAATACTTTGCGCTCCGATCTTCATCGTCTCCTCGGCGCCTTTGCCGGTGATAGCAATGATGTCATTCCTCCTCGCGATAGAGAGCGCCTTCACGATCGCTTCGCGTCGATCGAAGATGCGGAGATATTCTTTGC
This sequence comes from Patescibacteria group bacterium, assembly GCA_030916685.1. Next base: position 3,769 of record JAUPWD010000055.1, on the reverse strand, counting down.
CTGGAATTTTCACGATGCCCTTTTCAATATCGTCGAGAATCTGCTCCGGGTCTTCATAATATGGATCCTCATTCGTCAGGATGAGCGTATCCGCGGAGGATGAGACTATCTCCCCCATCATCGGGCGCTTCCCCCGATCGCGCTCCCCGCAAGCACCGAGAAGGGCGATAATCCGACTTCCTTCGGTCTTCATCTGCGAAACGAGCCGATAGAGTTTCTCGAGTGAATCAGGGGTCACCGCATAGTCAATGAGGATCGTGATGCCACGATTATTGGCGACACTTTCCATTCGCCCCGGAACGATCGTGACCTTCGCGAGCGCTTCGCTCATCGTCTGCATATCGATATCGAGAAGCACTCCGACCCCGATTGCTGCGAGTGCATTCTCGACATTGAAGAGTCCTGGGATCGCCAGCGTGAATTTCGTTTCTTCGACGAAAAATTCCGAGCCATGCAGTTTCAATTCGATGCGCTCCGAAAGAATCGTCGCCTGCGGATCGTTCGTGCTGTACGAAATTTTTTTCTCATACTGCCTCGCATCGAGATATTCTTCGGGCGACTCCATATCGAGATTCACCACTGCCATCTTCGCCCGTTCAAAGAGTTGCCGTTTCACCAGGCGATACTCCGACATCGTTTGATGATAGTCGAGGTGCTCGCGCGTCACATTGGTCATGACCGCGATCTCATATGGGATACCAAAAATCCGATACTGGTCGATCGCATGCGAAGAAGTCTCTATTACCGCATACTCACATCCGATGTTTACCGCTTCATGGAGAAACCGCTCCAGCTGCCAACTGGAAAGCGTCGTGAATTTCGATGTATTCACTGTCTCCTCTCCGTCCATCACGAAATTGATCGTCGAGGCCATGGCAACTTTCTTCCCAGCCCTCTGGAGGATCTTCATCGTGAGCTGAGTCGTCGTCGTCTTGCCATTCGTCCCCGTAATACCGATTACTTTCAATTTTCGTGCGGGGAAGCCGAAATATACCGCCGCGAAAACGGCCATGGGGAAATGAAACAGGACATTCTTCATCCGCTGCGGCACCAATTGTTTCAAAAAATGAATCGTGTTTTTCATATACAATCCTCTGCTAACTTCTCAAGGTTTACCGCCGAAGAAACCGGCCGATCGTGATATAACTCGCTTTCATCAGACGGAAATAATTATACAGGATGTAACGCCTGCGAGAGAGAATGATATCGTATGCACCAGGGAATACCAGTGTCTCTGTTTTCGGAGCGAACCCCTGCTTGAATCTCGTAATCCCTTCCCAGGCGATATTTCTCTGTTCGACACGAATGCTCACTCCGCCGAAATCATAAAATGAGCACCCTCGCATCTTCGCAATTTCGATGGATCGCCACTGAAGGAGGTAGGGTGCCATCGACTCGCGATCGCTGTCTGATGTCCCACCATGGAGATAGTATGCCCACCCGCCGAAATACGCGACGACATTGGCGGCGAGCACCGTATGTCCTTTGGTTGCCACAACTATTTCCCAGGATTCCTTCGGAAATGTCTCGAAAAAAGTTTCGTAATATTTCCTCTCGTGCGGGACGATGCCCTTACGGCGCGCCGTCGTCTCGATCAATCGGATGAAAATATCCTGATACTTCTTTTCCTGCGTCGAGAATACCTGCACCTCCTTCTTCTCCGCGAGACGGATATTATACCGCGTCTTCGATTTCATTTCTGCGAACAGTATCTCTCGATCCGGCGTGATATCGAGTACGAGCACTTCTCTTGGTTGCATATCGTGCGGTGCCTTCCAGAGCCCCTTTATCTTGTGATCTCTTCGTGCTTTCTCGAGATATCGGAGAAATCCGTCATCAGTCGGTTCGATGCGGATCCATCGCGCGTTCAGTCGTTTCCCCTCGACCATCAGCCGGGTGAGGCATTCATCATAGTCCGTTTCCGTTTCCCGGATTACCGGTCCGCGGGGAAGGTAGAGATATTTGCCAACGAGAGGGAGCTCATGAACGATGACGCTCCCGAGAAATCCTTTTCCAAAGAGAAGATCGGTCTTCCGACCCGAGGCAGCCTGAAAGGCTCGCCAGGGCTCTGATTGCAGAAGACCTCCGTCGCGTGCATGCGCCTGCAAAAATGAGATATTCTCTTGCATAGGTTAGATTACGAAAATACGATCATTTCTTTCCAAGGCTTTTCAGGGCGTAGCGAATGCGTTCCCCTGGGGTCGTGATATCAGATGGAATATCTTTCAATGCTTCCCTCGCCTGCGACGCCGAATACCCGAGTGCCATGAGCCCCTCGATCGCATCCTGATCTGCGGAAATAGATGCACGCCCCGTCACTTCCGCCGCCGTTACCTTATTCTGCAATTCCACAATGATTTTCTCCGCGGTCTTCTTCCCGACGCCGGAAATTCTCGTGAGGATAGTCGGGTCGCGCTCCACGACTGCCGCGCGGATCGTATTCGTATCAGCGATCGAAAGAATCCCGAGCGCCATCTTCGGCCCCACGCCGGACACGGAGATCAGGAGTTCAAATACATTAAGCTCATCCTCCTCGAGAAATCCGAACAATGAGAATTGATCTTCGCGAACATGCGTATGGATATGGAGTATCACTTCATCCTGACCAGCTAATTTCCCCAGGGCATACGTCGAAACCATCACGCGATATCCAACCCCATGAACATCCAGGATCACCGATGATCCCTTCAACCCGACTACTTTTCCTGTTAAGAGCGCGATCATTCCAAAAAAATCAAAGATTAGATGTTTGTCTCTGCGATTCATTGTACATCATAGATTCAACCCTTGCCAAAGGGAAAAATCCATGGTACAAAGGGAAGGTCTCAATTTCCAGTTTGCTCTGTAAATTTTAATTAACGAAGCTGTTGGGAGCTCTTACAAGCCAACCCCTACAAGCTAAAAGCTATCGAATATGCCAATCAAGGAAAATGCACGGAAGTACATGCGCGTCACCAAGCACAAGACCCTGCGCAATAAGATCGTGAAGGGTGTCGTGAAAAGTGCCGTCAAGAACACACGCGAAGCTGTCGCCGGAGGAGATGCTGCCACCATGAAGGAAACCTATCTCAAGGCGCAGAAGGCGATCGACAAAGCCGCAGCCAAGGGTATCATCAAGAAGAATACCGCTGCCCGCAAGAAGTCCCGCCTCAACGCCGCTATCAAGAAGGCAACTGCAAAGAAATAATCTTCCAAGATATAAAAAAACTCACCACACGGTGAGTTTTTTTATATCTTCCCCTCCCCATACATGATACTTAATACTCTATACATAATACTTCCCTAGAATTTCGACACGAACAAATACACGGCGAGGTCGGGGCGGAGCGCGCCGGTCTTGATGCGAGTATCGGCCTCAGAGAGAAATTCGAAGGATTTTTTCAGACGATCCATCGGGAGCGAACTGATCGCAGAGAGACACTTTCGTACAGAGTATTCCTTCAATCCCGTTCTATCAGCGATCATCTGCGACTGACGAATCCCCTGGTCATACAGCTCCCGAACCGAAACGAGGATCCGCATCTGCCAGGCACAGGAACCCAATATCCGAAACGCATCCTCACCCTTACCGAGCTCCCGCGCGAAAAGCTGTATCGCTCCATCACGCCTGCCTGAAACGATGAGGTCAAGCGCTTCAAATACCGTCCCGCCAGGTGCGAAAGAAATAAGTTCGCGCATCTCCCCTTCCGAAATACTTCCGCTCTCTTTCATGAAAGCAAGCTTCGCGATCTCACTCTCCAATCGATACATATTGTTTCCACACTCCAAG
>JAUPWD010000054.1 GCA_030916685.1 Patescibacteria group bacterium | reverse complement strand
TTCCAGAACCAACCAGTCATGCAGATTGCCGTCACGGATACAGGGACAGCCGGCAATCTCATCCATGCCGCCGAAGAAATGAAGCGACGCCTCAAGGAAATCCCCGGTGTCCGCGAAGTCTCCGATTCCGGACTCCTCCGGGACAATATCAACATCATCGTAAAACCGGAAACCCTCTCACAGGAACATACTTCCATAAACGAACTGTCCGGGATCATCCGTGAGGCGCTCGCCGACCTCCCGGCTGGCATCATCGTGAGCGACACACTTTCCCTCTCCGTCAGTATCGAATCGCGTGCAGAAAATATCGATGCCCTCCGCAACCTCCCCATCCGGATAAATGGAAGAGTGAAAACACTTTCGCAGATTGCCACCATAAACGAAGAACCACTCTCCACGAAAAGCACCGTTTTCGCGACCTCGTCTGATATTCCTGTGCAGCAGGCGGTGTATTTCAGTGTTTTCAAAACCGATAATGCCGACATCACCGAAACAGGAATTGCCGTCAAAAAAGAACTCGCGAAGTATGAGCAGGAACTCGGACTCCATTCCTCCATCCTCCTCGACGGCCCGGATCAGATCGATCGGCAGTTCAATGAACTGACGAGGGACTTCATCATCACGATCGGCCTCGTCCTCATTCTCCTCCTCCTCTTTTTTGGCGTACGACAATCACTCATCGCTGCGATTTCTATTCCCTTCGCATTCCTCGTCACCTTCACGGTCATACAGATGTTCGGTCTCGCGATCAATTTCATCGTTCTCTTCTCTCTCCTCATCGCGCTCGGTATCCTCGTCGACAACACCATTGTCATCACAGCGGCCTTCACGAGCTACTTCCGGACGAAGCGCTTCACCCCGATCGAAACAGCCCTCCTCGTCTTCCGTGATTTCAAAGGGGTCATCTTCGCGACGACCCTCACGACCATCTGGGCTTTCATCCCGCTCCTCCTCTCAACGGGCATCATCGGAGAATTCATCCGAGCCATACCGATTGTCGTTTCGACCGCTCTCGTCGTTTCAGCCTTCGCCGCAGTTTTCCTCATCCTGCCAATCATCGCCGCCCTCTTTGGGATGAGCATCCCGAGACGAGTTCGTATATTCCTTCTCTTCACACTTTTCGCTGGAATCACTTTTGTCGTATTCTCCCTCACGGAGTCCAATCTCCTCGCCATCGATATCCTCTTCTGGATTGGCGCCGCATATTTCGGCATCCGTATGATCCAAAAGGAATGGCCAATGCTTACAGAGAAATATCCCACTCTCACAAATGTATCATTCTTCCTTCGTAATTTCGCCGATCACGGACTCATCTCGCTTGATCCGCTCGCACTGAAATATGAAGCCTTCATCCAGAGACTCCTCGCTTCGAAGACATCACGTCGTAAGACATTTGTCATCGTCGTCGGTGTCGCTGTTTTCTCCTATTTTCTTCTCCCACTCGGATTCGTCGTCAATGAATTCTTCCCGAAGTCCGACGAGGACCTCCTCTTCATCGGCATCGAACTCCCGATTGGTACCATCGCCTCGGAAAGCGAACAAGCAGGCAAACAAGCACTCTTCCTTATCCAAGATATTCCGGAAATCGTCATCGCCACCGCTGAGGTCGGACTTGATATCCCGACGGACAGTCAGAGCGGAACCTCTGATCCAAACCGATCCCTTATCAGTGTTCGCCTTACCCCACACAAGGAACGCGATCGTTCGGTTTTCGATATCGAAATGGAAATCAAGAAACGTTTGGAAAACTTCCCGTTCGGGAAAGTCTCCGTCGCTGTTCTCTCCGGAGGACCCCCTGCGGGAAGTGATATCGAGATACAGCTTCGCGGTTCGGAGATCGAAAAGCTCGATCCGATCGCAAACGATCTCGCCGAATATCTCAGAAATATCCCTGGGTCAAGCAATGTCCGCATTACACCTGAAAATGGTTCCGGAAAACTCACCTTCCACCCAGATACTGCCATGCTTGCGGAGAAAAATATTTCCGTAGGAAGCATCCTTCCCCTGCTTCGTGCCGGCTCTCTCGAAGGCATGACCATCAAAGATGATCTTCGTATCGGAAGCGCGATCGAAGCGACCGAGGTCACACTCCGACTCTCCTCTGAACGATTTCCGGATCCATCTGTTTTCGAATCGCTCTCCATTACAAACAATGCCGGAGAAAGAGTAAAACTCTCCGCGCTCGGCACTTTCACGCTCGAGCCGAGCTCCTCGCGTATCACACGCGAAGACGGCAAGCGCACACTGAAAGTCTCCGCTGCGCTCGCGAAAAATGTTTCCGTCAGTCAGGTGAATAAAGATCTCCTCGCCTTCGCCGACACGCTCGAATTCCCCGAAGGATATGCCTATCAGACAGGCGGCGTGAATGAAGAGAATAATAAGTCCGTAAAGTCGATACTCCTCGCGATGGTTCTCTCCTCATTCCTCATTTTCAGCACCATGGTGCTCCAGCTCGGATCATACCGAAAGGCGATGATCGTCCTCCTCGTCATCCCACTCGCGGTTTCCGGCGTCTTCCTTTTCTTCGCCATCGCACAGATTCCACTCTCCTTCCCGGCGCTCATCGGCGTGCTCGCACTCTTCGGCATCGTCGTAAATAATTCCATCATCATGGTGGACAAGATAAACAAGAATCTCGAAGCTGGCATGGAAGTCGACAAGGCCGTCTCGGACGGTGCGGCTAGCCGTCTCGAGCCGATACTCTTGACCGCGATGACGACCATCGTCGGACTCATCCCGATCACTCTCTCCGACCCGGTCTGGCAAGGTCTCGGCGGCGCCATCATCGCCGGCCTCCTCCTCTCTGGATTTATGAAACTCTTCTTCATCCCGATCGTCTATCACGCTTGGTTCCAGGAAAAAAAGTAAGAAACAAAAAAACAGCGGTTTCACCGCTGTTTTTTGCTTCTTATTTCTTCTAGTGCATTCTTCCCGAAATATCGATCTCATGGTGATGGAGCTCCTTGAATCTGAGCTTCTTCTGTTCGATC
>JAUPWD010000053.1 GCA_030916685.1 Patescibacteria group bacterium | reverse complement strand
AATCTGCAATGAAGCTCTCTGATCCTATAAAAATTTCTTATCGCTCCCTCTCGGCTTCAAAGACGAGGTTTCTTTTGACGGTGCTCGGTATCGTCATCGGGGTGGCATCGGTTATCATGGTGATGGCGATCGGAGCGAGCGCGCAGCGACTGATCCTTTCGCAGGTCGAGAAAGTAGGAACCAATCTCGTGGGAATTCTCCCAGGAGCTTCGGAAGAGGATGGTCCGCCGGCATCGGCATTCGGGATTATCACGACGACATTCAAGAATGATGATTTGAAGGCGATCCGCGAGAAGCGGAATGTTCCTCATCTCGTCGCCGCTTCCGGATACGTGTCAGGTTCCGCGACTGCGGAATCGCCGACGGAATCATTCGAAGTGAGTTTTCAGGGGGTTTCGCCAGATATGATATCCGTTGAGTCAACGAAGGTTGCGGAAGGACGGTTTTTTTTCGCCGAGGAAGAGTCGAGTCTCGCTCGAGTCATCGTACTCGGTGCGACCCGTGCACGGGAGCTTTTTCCGGATCGCGACCCGATCGGAGAGACTCTGAAGCTCTCGGATATTCCGTTCCGCGTCGTGGGAGTATTGGAGGAACGGGGATCGACCGCATTTTCAAACCCGGATGTACTCGTATTTGTTCCGCTCGAGACCGCACAGAAGCTCCTTCTTGGTATCAATTACCTTAACTTTGCGCGAGGGAAGGTGGATAGCTCCGAGAATGTCGATCGGACCGTGGAGGATATCACGATACTTCTCCGTGATCGGCATGATATCGAGGAAGGTGAGCAGTCGGATTTTTCTGTCAGAAATACGGCTTCTGCGTTGGGGGTGCTCACGAATATCACGAATGTTCTGAAGTATTTTCTCATCGCCATCGCTTCAATAGCGCTCCTCGTCGGGGGCATCGGGATCATGAATTCCATGCTGATCTCCGTTTCGCAGCGCGTGCGGGAAATCGGATTGCGGAAGGCGGTGGGAGCCCGGCCGCATCATGTCATCACGCAATTCTTGATTGAGTCATCTTTCATTACGCTTGCGGGCGGGCTCATTGGAATTCTCTTCGGTATCCTCCTTTCATTTTTGGTAGCATTGATTATTCCGAGGCTTGGATATGACTGGGAATTTCTCGTTCCATTTTCGTCAGTGTTGATTGGTTTCGGTGTCTCTTTTATTATCGGCATCGTCTTTGGTCTCTATCCCGCGCTCAAGGCATCGAAAGTCAGTCCTATGGAAGCATTAAGATATGAATGAGAAAAAGATGAAATTATTTTCCGGGAAAAAAATATTTATGCCACTCACGTTCGCGATACGGACGATTCTCTCTCATCGGGCGAGGACATTTTTGGCATTGCTTGGGGTGGTGATCGGGGTGTTCGCAGTGGTCGTCGTGACGGCGCTCGGCGACGGTGTGAAAGGGTTCATCCTTGGTCAAGTGGAAAGTTTCGGGGGGAATCTCATTCAGGTAGAAGTGAAGATTCCGAATACCGGAAAGATGTCCGGAGAGAATGCTTCATCGCGAGGGCAAGGGACACAGATTACGACGCTCACGACGAAAGATCGCGACGCTATACGGAAATTAAACAATGTGAGTGGGGCATATGCTGGGACGATTGGGCAGGAGCGTGCGACGTATGGATCGATCGGCAAGCAAATACTTCTGTTCGGGGTAGGAGCGGAAGCACAGGAGGTCGATGATAATATTAAATTGACCGACGGACGTTTTTTTACCGAAGAAGAGAACGCGAGTCTCGCTCGGGTGGCCGTGCTCGGCTCGGAGGTGAAGGATACCTTCTTTGGAAATTCTGATGCGGTCGGGGAATTCATCACGATCAAGGGTGAGAAGTATCGCGTGATCGGAGTCATCAAATCTCGCGGATCGGCGGCATTTTTCAATCTCGATGCGATGACATATATCCCCGTTGAGACGCTCCTTGCGAAGATTCTCGGTATCGATTATGTCCAGATGATCTCGGTCAAGATGAGGGATGGAGCGCAGGATGAAAATACGGTGGCGGATATCGTCGCGCTTCTGCGGAAGCGCCATGATATCAAGGATCCGTCCAAGGATGATTTCGGGGTTACTTCGACAAAGGAAGCACAGCAGACGATTGGTGATGTTTTGGGATCCGTGTCGATACTTCTCCTGGCTCTTACATCAATATCGCTCGTCGTCGGTGGCGTGGGTATCATGAATGTCATGTATGTCTCGGTATCGGAGAGGACGAGCGAGATTGGACTCAGGAAGGCGCTCGGTGCGAAATCGACATCTATTCTCCAGCAGTTCCTCGCTGAAGCGATTATCATAACCGGTATCGGTGGTCTCCTGGGTATACTCTTTGGTGTGTTGGTTGTTTTTCTCCTGACTCTCGTTTTCGCGAAATTTGGATTTGATCTAAAGCTCATATTCACTGCACAGTCGCTTGTTCTCGGGGCGGGAGTTTCGGTCGCGGTCCGCCTCCTCGTCGGTCTCGCACCCGCGCACAAAGCATCCAAACTTTCTCCGATGGAAGCATTACGGAGAGAGTAGGGTGATTGGTAAGATTCTTCTCAATCTTACGTCTTATATGGTATAATAGGCGTAATACATTTATATGGATAAAACAAAAACAAGAATTATTCTCGTGCTTATTTCCGTCATCATCCTCGGGGGATCGTATTTCGGCGTGCTCGCGACGGAGCAGAAGAAGCGACTGGCGACCCGCAATGCGACACAGGAAGAAGTCGTTACTTCGATTTCGGAGGCAGAGCGATTGCGACAGGAGTATTTCACCGCTATCGAGGCCAAACGTGCTGAACTCCGTCAGTCGATGGATGATGCTAAGGCCCAGTATGAGGCTCTTTTGAAAAATCAGCCGGCTCTCATTGACGCGAATAAGAAGGGCGTGAGCTTTCCCGTCCAAAAGACAGTGACCGTAAAAGCGCCGACGACGACCGTCACGAAGAGCAAACCACAGTCAACACGAAAGACAAAGTCATCGTAATTTTTTTGATGTATGAGGTATTTTTCTTT
>JAUPWD010000052.1 GCA_030916685.1 Patescibacteria group bacterium | reverse complement strand
CGAGCGGTGCAGGAAAGTCGACCATCCTGAAACTCATCTATGCTGAAGAAGAGCCAAGCCAGGGAACCATCTATTTCAATGATCGGCCGGTGATCGCCATTAATCGCAAACACCTTCCATACTATCGTCGGAATATCGGCACTATCTTTCAGGATTTTAAATTGTTTCCACGGAAGACCGTCGCTGAAAATGTCGCCTATGCACTCGAAGTAGACGGCTACCCATCGGAAGAGATTGCCGAATCTGTTCCGCACATCCTCGACATCGTCGGGCTCGCCGACAAGGGGCACCGATTCCCGAAAGAGCTCTCCGGAGGTGAGCAGCAGCGCGTCTCTATCGCACGGGCGCTCATCACCCGTCCGAAGGTCATCGTCGCGGACGAACCAACCGGAAACCTCGACCCTCTCTCGGCCGAGGGCATCATCAACCTCCTCCTCGAGATTAATTCCTACGGTACGACCGTCATCCTCGCAACCCATAATAAAACAGTCGTCGATTCACTGGGGCGGCGCGTCATCACCATCGACGACGGACGGATCATCCGCGATGAGAACAACGGGACGTATCACCTGATGCGAAAAAAGTAATATAAACACTATGCAACAAGTCTCTCTTAAATTGTGGCGCACCTGGAAAGAAGGATTTCAGTATTTTATCCGGAACGGCTGGCTCACTTTCGCTGCTATCTCTATCCTCACGCTCTCGCTCTTCGTCGGGGCTTTTTCCGTCATCGCTGCCGTTTCCGCCAAATCCGCCCTGAACCTGAAACGAGAGAGTCTCTCCATCGCCGTTTCTTTCAATACCGAAACACCGGAAAGTCGCATCCAGGAAATCAGGCAAGAACTCGAGAAATACAAAGAAATCGCTTCGGTAAAATATGTCTCCCGAGATGACGCTCTGAACGAACTTCTCGCGAGAAACGGGAGCGATGACATCATCAAGCGCGCCGTGGAAACCATCGGGGAAAACCCGCTCCTTCCGACGCTCATCATCCGCGCGAGCAATCCGAATCAATACGAACTCATCGCAAACAAATTGAAGGATTCGACCTATCAAAACGACATCAACCGCATCAATTACGATCGGAACAAGAAAATCATCAATCGTCTTTCGAGCGCCTCTCAGACGATCGACCTCGTCGGTATCGCCATCAGTACGGTACTCATCATCGTCGCCTTCATTATCACCTTCTACGCGATTCTCATCACCATCCGGTCCAATCGCCAGGAATTCGAGATTATGCGTCTCGTCGGTGCGTCTAATCTCTATGTCCGTATGCCAGTCATCTTCCAAGGGATTCTCTATGGGGTCATCGCCGCCATTATCGCCATGGGACTCCTCGCACTCTCATTCAAATTCCTCGCACCATACACGATCGGACTCTTCGCGGAGGGGACTATCCTCACGTTCTATCTCTCGCATTTCCTTCCGATCATCGCCTCACTCCTCGGCTCCGGAATGATGATCGGCGTCGTTTCGAGCGAAATCGCCATCCGTGGCACATTGAAGGTATAGAGAAAAAAGGATACTAGAAGATAATAGATACTGGGTAAGGAACAAGATCGAAAGAACCATTGACGAAACGGTTCTTTTTCAGTATTCTGATATCTTAGTTATTTTACCAATTACCCTTTCGAAAGGAGGTACGTCATGCTCTACCAAGACTACGGCGCCTCCACGAGAGACGCACTCGATGGAACCCTCGGACGATTGCTCGATCTCCTACGAGTATACGCACGACAGCCGGATCCATCCCGATACTTCATGGAGAGGATGAAAATTCGATTCCATTCCTCGCCCGCTGATAGAAAAATGATTGGGAGAATGCTGGCTTTCGCCAATTTTGCTCATCAGAGGAAAAAGAGAGAAACCGGCGAACCCTATATCATTCATCCGATATCGACAGGAACCATCATCGGCGAATACCTGGATATTCGAGATGCGAGATGTATCGCCGGCGGACTCGGGCATGATGTCAAGGAAGATCACGAGATACTTTCTCGACTCGCCATATTCTTCCGAATTGATGATGCCGTACATACCATCATAGATAGCTGTAATAGAAATGAATACGACGACATACCTGATAAAAGGGAACGGGATGATGCATTCCTCGGTGGTATTTTCTCGGGAAAATCGGAAGAAGTCAGAATCATCAAATCTGCCGAGAAGCTCCACAACAATCTCACTCCCGCGCCCGAAAAACTCGCTGATCTGCAATGGCGAGCACGTAAGGTGAGAACGATACGAAGGTGGTACGAACCGATAACCCAAAAAACAGGGCTTCTCATAGAAGAAATGGCCGCCTCCAGAATTGCCATCGAAAACGGCATCCGTATGATTTGAACTGCCCCAAGCGAACATCGCCCTGGGCAGTTTTTTCTTGATTAAAATCCACTTTTCAGGTAGTATATTTTTGTTGTATTCGGCTTCATGTTGACTGTTCTCTGTTCACTGTTTTTTATTTTCTGTTAGCTGTTAATTGTTCCTTGTTATCTGATTATTGGGGAGTAGCCAAGCGGTAAGGCAGTGGGTTCTGGTCCCACCATGCGAAGGTTCGATCCCTTCCTCCCCAGCCACGAAAAGTGGCTTCGCCACCTCGTGGCGGGCCACGTATGAGTGAGTCCCGCGACGAAGTTTTGCGGGGCCATAAAAATAACTTATATGATGCATATCGTATACGTTCTCGAAAATACAAATGATAGCTCTTGGTATGTTGGTCAGACTGATGACCTGAAGCGCAGACTTTCCCAACATAATTCAGGACAAGGCGGACGGACAACAAAAATGAAACCAGGTCCTTGGAAACTCATTTATGCAGAAGCCTACTGTGATAAACGCGATGCTCTCGGAAGAGAAAAATTCCTAAAAGGTGGATCCGGAAGAAAATATTTAAATAAACAGTTAGTTCATTATCTTTCTCTCAAAAGTGAGTAGTGAGATCGCCCTTCTCCTCCCCAGCATAAGAAAAAATATGAACACCTATAATTGGTATTCACAACTCATCAAGCCGACATGGGCACCGCCGTCATGGCTTTTCGGTCCGGTATGGACGGTGTTGTACATGATCATCGCCGTTTCTTTCGGCACGGTATTTTACAAGGCATTCACGGGGAAAATTGAGTGGGTCGTCACCCTTCCTTTTGCCCTGAATCTTCTCTTCAATTTCGCCTTCACGCCAATACAGTTCGGATTGAAAAATAATCTCCTTGCTTCGCTCGATATACTCCTCGTCGTCGGAACGCTCGTCTGGGCATTTTATGTCCTCTGGCACGCAGCACCAGACCTCCGCTGGGTAGTCTACGTCAACATCCCATATCTTCTCTGGGGAACCTTTGCTACGTGTCTGCAGCTGACAATCACTTATCTCAATAAATAATCCCAAAACCTCCCCATTCGGGAGGTTTTTTGATACTATGGAAATATGTTTGAAACACCACCAACCCAAAGTGCGGAACCAAAGAAATCTCTAGAAAAAGAGACTCCGACTTCCGATATGGAGATGATGCTCGCCCGAGCGGATCAAGCGGACATGGAGCTCGAAAGCAAAATTGCCGATCGATTCGGAGAAAGCTTTTCCGATGATGCACAATCGAAATTGAAAGCCTGGACAGAGTCACTGCTCTCAAAAGGGGAGAGTGCCATCGACTGGATAGAGGTGAAGGGACTTCCACTTCCGAAATCAAAACTGGGAATGCGCATGCTCGGGGGAGCCATGGGCATCACAGGATCCGTCGTGCCCGGTCTCGGCATACTCCTTCCCGTCGCCTATATACTCTGGAAACGAAGCAATGACGTCCCTTCCCTCAATATTGAAAAACAATATGCCACATAACAATACATCACTCATTCGATCCCTTTTCGGAAATATTGATGAAATCGTGAGGATTCTCGATATCGACACGCTTCCTGAAGAAGATCAGCTGAAAATAATCGATCGGTTCGCGGAAATCCTTTTCAAGCGGATTCTCCTTCATATTCCGAATGACCATATCAGCGAGGTGAAAGAAGCGCTCGCGGGCGACCCTGAAACATTCCTCCAGACCCTCGAACAGGTCATCCCGGATATCGAAACCCGTATCGAAGAAGAAATCCAAAATACGGCCGCCGACTTCGGTATCAATGAAACGGAATAAGCTATCACGAAATCATAAAAAATTATGAAAATCACCAAATTTGGTCATTGCTGTTTACTTATCGAGGAGGGATCACTCCGCATTTTGACCGACCCAGGAAATTACAATGTCACGCCCGATGTTGAACATATTGATGTTATTCTCATCACACACGAACATCAGGATCATCTCCATGTCGATGCTTTAAAAGAAATCCTCATAAAGAATCCAGATGCAAAGATTATTTCCCATTTAAGTGTGGGGAAAATTCTTGATGAAGCGAATATCACCTATTCTCTGATTGCCGATGGCGAAGAAATAATCATAAAAGATATCAGCATCGAGAGCTGCGGAAGTGAGCATGCCTGCATCCATCATGACCTCCCTAAAGTACAAAACACGGGTTTCTATATCAACAAAACCCTCTTTTATCCAGGAGACTCTTTTCATAACCCCGATAAAGATATTCGTATTCTCGCACTTCCTGTTTCCGGACCCTGGATGAAACTCGAGGAAGCGATTGAGTATGCCAAGTTCATCAAACCAAAAGTGGTATTTCCGGTGCATGACGGTATGCTTCGTCAGGAACATCAGCTTGGACCAACCCGCCGAATCCCGTCAATGCTCCTTGAGCCTCTTGGGATAAAATTCGTAGACATGAAAGAAGGATCGATAGAGGACTTTAGTAATTATTTATCTTAAAATACAATCCAGTTTCAGCTCAGAGCCTCGGCATTTATAAAATGATGAAACATTCAGCAAATTCTGTCATTTTCAATCCTCTCTTTAAGGATCTTTCCAAGAAAGGGATTTTCGTATTGGCCGAAACGCTCAAAAGTCACAAACACCAGGGTTGGATGAGTGATGTATTCGTTGTCGAATCAAACAAGGGTTCTCTCATAATCCATCTGATAAATCCCGTCAAAGAACACCAACTTCGTAAGGTCTGGGATAAATTTCATGGTCTATCGAAAATATTATCCTCCCATCCAGACATACCTACTCCGAGCATTGTATATTTTAAATTGACTGGAAAGACCTTTGTCTTAACACAAAAATACGCGCCCGGCATTCGCGCTGGAAAAAGGATGCTCGAGGGAACAACTATTTCAGACAGATGGCGGACAAAGAAGAAGCATATACTGCCAGAGATTCTACGTGTGCTTGCCTGCGTCCACAAAATACATTTCAAAAAGTTCGGCTGGCCGATTCTTCACGGCTCGTTATTGGAAGGGGAGTACACCACATGGCGAAATTTCTTCGAGCATAATTATCCTCTCTGGCTCAAAGAACTACATCGGGCAGATCGTCGATTTTCCTTGGGAAGTCTATCAACAGTGCCACTCGATACATTCATAAAAGAAACTGTAAAAAATATAGATTATTCAGGATCGCCAGTTTTGATTCATGGCGATGCAATAAATCCCAGCAATATTCTCATCCATGACAAAAACAAGATAACACTCATAGATTGGGAATGGTCGATCCTCGCTGATCCAGCCTGGGAATTTTGTGACCTCGGGTGGTGGAAGTTGACTAATCTAAATACCCTCACACCTTATTTCAAAGCTTCCAACATAAAGAAAAAATCTGAAAAAACAGATTTTCTCAATCGTATAAATCTCTATGTGCCACTCTGGCTCCTTTGGGGTGCATATATGCACGCAGATGATCCCGATCCAGCTATATATATCGCTCTCCGGAAGCTTCTTATAGAGAAAATACAATAATACCAAAAACATCCAAACCTCCCCATTGGAGCGGTTTTTTGCTAGAATAGGGAAACAAAGGATTTCCTTTGATGTTTTCTAATTTTTCAATAGCTATGGAACTCATTCTCATCAGCGCCACATTCCTCATCAGTCTCGGTATGCTCTTTCTCGTGGCGACACGGAAGAACGATTCCATATTGCCCGGATTCAGCACAGAATTCGAGAAAGCGCAGGAGAAAATCATCCGCGCATTCCGTGAAGATATTTCCATGAATCGTCGGGAGACTCAGGCGACGAATAAGGAACTCCGTGAAGAGCTCGGACAGAATATGAAGAACGTAAGCGATTCACTCCTCCAGAGGCTCGATGAGCTTTCGAAGAGCAATGACATCCGCATGGAGAAAGTCCGTGAAACCGTCGACAAACGCCTCGAAGATATTCAGAAGGACAGCAGTGAAAAGCTCGAGAAAATGCGCGAGACCGTAGACGAGAAACTCCATGCCACGCTCGAAAAGCGTCTGGGAGAATCCTTCAAACTCGTCTCCGAACGACTCGACCTCGTGCACAAGGGACTCGGCGAGATGCAGACGCTCGCGACCGGAGTGGGGGATTTGAAGAAAGTCCTCCAGAATGTGAAGACGCGCGGTACCTGGGGCGAAGTACAACTCGGCAATCTCCTTGATGAGATGATGACCGCCGAACAATACGAGAAGAACGTGGCGACGAAAAAAGATTCCAATGATCGCGTCGAATTCGCCATCAAGATTCCTGCCAAGGATGAAAAAATAAAACATATTTGGCTTCCGATCGATGCGAAATTCCCACTCGAAGATTTCCAAAGCCTCATCGATGCTGAAGAAAAGAATGACCCGATCCTCATCGATAAACTCAGTAAGGCACTCGAGAACCGTATCAAAAGCGAAGCCAAAGATATCCGGGACAAATACCTCGACCCACCATATACGACTGACTTCGGTATTCTCTTCCTCCCGATCGAAAGCCTCTATGCAGAAGTACTCCGCCGTCCAGGACTTTCCGATACTCTGCAACGCGAATACAAGGTTATCATCACGGGACCGACGACCATTGCCGCCATCCTCAATAGCCTCCAGATGGGATTCCGCACGCTCGCTATCGAAAAACGATCGAGCGAAGTGTGGTCTGTCCTCGGAGCCATCAAGAAGGAATTCACAACTTTCGGCGACCTCCTCGACAAGACCCACAAGAAGCTCCAGGAAGCGAGCAATACCATCGACGATGCTTCCAAGAAAAGCCGCACCATCGAACGAAAATTGAATAAAGTTCAGGAACTCCCGGCATCGGAAGTTGTGGCAACCTTGCCACTCCCACTCCCGACAGAAGAAGAATAGTCGCCTCTCCCAATAGGAGCTCCGCGTCGAAACACAAATATGTATCGTACTATAAAGGAAGAGCCGCGACCCTTTGTTTTAAAATGTCTTTATGAATCCGACTGATAGCGAACTGCTGAAGCGACACCAAGAAGGGGATTCTGATGCTTTTCCACTCATCATGAAAGCCTATCTCAAGCCGATCTATCACTTCGCCTTCCACTTCACACGGGAGGAGGGAAGTGCGGAGGATATCGTTCAAGAAACCTTCATCAAAGCATGGAAACATCTCGACCGCTTCAATGCGGAGAAAAAATTCAAAACCTGGATCTTCGCCATCGCAAAGAATACCGCCTACGATTATTTGAAAAAGAAAAGAGCAATTCCGTTCTCTTCATTCGAAGATGACGATGGCGAGAATCCTATCGAGGCGATTGACGATGAAAAGCTGCTCCCTGATTCGCTTTTCGAAAAGAAAGAAATCGCCGCCACGCTTGCCCAGGCACTTGAACAAATCTCCCCGCCAAATCGAGCCATTCTCACTCTCAGATACCTCGAGGACTTCTCGCTCGAAGAAATATCGGAAATCCTGGATGAACCCTACAATACGATCAAAAGCCGCCACGGAAGAGCTTTGAAATCACTCAAAGATGTCATCCTGCGAGATGATGCGTCCCAAGGCACGAAAGCATCGTAATAGTGAATATAAATGGCCTCAACCGCTGAATCAGAAGAAATATACTATGCATACCTTACGAACAATTTTCCAAAAAATAGACCGCCCGAATCCACCTGATGGACTGGAGGAACGGATTCTGCGTCGCATCGAAGTGATGGAAGAAAAGCGTCTTCAGAATGCGCTCCTCCTGACACGTATCGGTCGCGGCATATCGGCAGTGGCATTTCTCGCGATTGGACTCACCTTCGGACAGAATATTCTCGCGTCGGAATTCTGGCAACTCGCGTCGCTCCTCTTTACGGATGCCAGCATCGTCATGAACTATTTCGGGGAATTCATCTACTCGCTCCTCGAAACGCTCCCGGCACTTCCGATCGCTCTCATCCTCATGCCGATGCTCTCTTTCCTTCTCTTTCAATTCTGGTCATTCAATATCCCCGTCAGACGGAACCATTCACTCTCATTTCATAACGTATAACCCCATAACATCATCCCTATGAAAACAGCACAGGAAATCATAGCGTCAAAAGCAGTTCGAATTTCGGCGATTGTCGTCGGCATACTCCTCGTCTCATTCGTCAGTTTCGCGGGAGGGCTCGCCGTCGGATTTCACAAGGCGAAATTTTCGTATGCCTTCGGTGAAAATTATGAGCGCAATTTCGCTGGCGGGAAATTTCAGGATCGGAATGACCGAAGCAAAATGATGCGCGGAGGCATGATGGGCGATCGCGATTTCGAAGGAAAAAACTTTCGCAACAGTCATGGAATTTCAGGAGAGATCATTTCCGTCACGGAGGGAAACATCATCGTCAAGGATACGGAAAACAAGGAAAACACCATCACTCTTTCAGAAAAGACGATCATCCGGAGCGGGCGTGACATCATGAAGTCAAGCGAGCTTGCCGTCGGAACGAAGATCGTGGTCATCGGCAATCCAAGCGATACAGGGACCGTAAATGCCGATTTCATCCGAGTCTTTGCTTCTGACAATACCGGACGTGGATGGGGCATGATGAACTTCGGAAGTGATCAACAGTAATCGCCCTCTCATTATGAACACATCGACACTCATCGAAGTCCTCCGGAAAAACCGCGTGAAAATATTCATCATCCTCGCTCTCGCGGGAGGTGGATATTATTACTTCCAAAAAAATCAGACAGCAACCGTCGCTCCACAAATAAAGACAGCAACAGTTGAAAAGAAAAATATCATTGTATCCGTCACCGGAAGCGGCCAGATCGCTGCGAGAAGTCAGGTCAATCTGAAGCCGGTCGCCGCCGGAGATGCTATCGAAGTCCGTCAGGTTGCCGTGAAGAATGATCAGGATGTGAAAAAAGGACAACTCATCGCCGTACTCGATACGGCCGATGCGGTGAAGGCCGTACGCGATGCGGAACTCGCCCTGCAGTCCGCGAAGATCAAACAGGAGCAGACGAAAATTTCTAATAACAATGATTCTTCCGCCGATTCACTCGCCCGACAGGCACAGAAAGTAGCGGTTAGCCAACAGACGGCCAAACTCGCCGATGCCAGGGAAAAATTGGCGGATTATTCCATACGAGCCCCATTCGATGGCGTTGTGACGAATCTCTCGGTCAATCCAGGAGATTCCATTTCACGAGATGCTATACTCGCTTCCGTCATTACCAAGGAACTGATTGCGAAAGTATCTCTCAATGAGGTTGACGCGGCACAGGTACGCAATGGAAACACAGCAATACTCACCGTCGATGCCCTGGGAGGACAGAATATCTCGGGAACGATTACGAAGATAGACACCATCGGAACGGTCACCCAAGGGGTTGTCTACTACAATGCAGAAATCAGCTTTTCAGAAACGATCGAGCTGCTCCGACCGGGGATGAGCGTCTCTGCTACCATCACCGTCGCTGAGAAAAAAGATGTGCTCGTCGTCTTGAATGGCGCGATCAAAAAATCTGACACCGGAGAATCATTCGTACAGATTCCCAACAAGAAGAACGCTGATAACAAGAAACCGGCCGATACGAGTACTCTCAATCTCGGAAAGAAAACTATCGAAACCGGTATCGGAAATGACACTGAAACGGAAGTTATCAGTGGTCTCTCCGAGGGAGATGTAATCATCACCCAAATCATCACAACAAGCACCGCGACGGGCGCGCCATCCGGAGGACTTCTCAATTCGCTCACGCCACGGAGAAACAGCGGTAGTAATGCCGGCAGATAATTATCACCCCTTATGATCGAATGCCACGATATTTCGAAAACGTATTATAACGGGGACAATGCGACCGAGGCTTTGAAAAATGTCTCGCTCTCCATTCAGGATGGAGAATTCGTCGCCATCATGGGTCCATCCGGGAGTGGGAAATCAACTCTCATGCATATACTCGGCGCACTCGATACGCCAACCAGTGGAACCTATCTCATCGATGAGAGAGATGTATCCACACTTTCCGATGATACGCTCGCAGAAATCCGGATGAAAAAAATCGGTTTCGTTTTTCAATCTTTCAATCTCCTTCCACGGACAACCGCCCTCAGGAATGTCATGCTGCCACTCATCTACGAGGAAGTCCCACGATCAGAGAGGGAAGCACGAGCGAAGAAAGCACTCCTCTCCGTCGGTATTCCCGAGGAACGCTTTTCTCATCTCTCCAATCAACTCTCCGGTGGACAGATACAGCGTGTCGCTATCGCCCGGGCACTTGTCAATAATCCATCGCTCATCCTCGCGGATGAACCGACAGGAAACCTCGATACGAAAAGCGGCGAGCAAGTCATGCGAACCCTTCAGCTGCTCAATCGAAACGAACACCACACCATCATCCTCATCACCCACGAAGACGAAATCGCCGAATATGCGGACCGTATCATCTTTATACGCGATGGCAGCATCATCGAAGACCGCATCAATACGAAGAAAAGAAATCTCCTCTAAACTCTCTCCACTATGCTCCTCTCTGATACTTTTTATGAAACCTACTCGGCGATCGTAGTGAACAAATCACGATCCGCTTTGACCATACTCGGCATCGTGATCGGCATCGGATCCGTCATCGCCATGACCGCCATCGGCCAAGGAGCCCAGAATTCCATCTCTGCCAATATCCAAGCCATCGGATCGAACCTCATCATCGTACGCCCGGGAAATCAGCAGAGTCCCGGATCCGTCGTCAGTCAGGGACAGGGATCGGCACAGACACTCATAGCGACGGATGTCGATGCTATCCGAACCGAAGCCGATGGAGTCAAGGCTGTCGCTCCGGAAGTAAGCGGCCGTTATCAGGTCACGAGCAAAGGAAAAAATACCCGCACCCAAATCACCGGTGTCACGGCCGAATATGCGACCGTCCGAAATATCGAAACGGTATCCGGGACTTTCATTAATATCGATCAGGAAAAACGTCTCGCCAAAGTAGCCGTCCTCGGACCAGAAACCGTCACTGCACTCTTCGCAAGCGATGCCGATCCGATTGGAGAGCAAATCCGAGTGAATGGTGTTATTTTCACCGTCATCGGCATCACAAAGACACGAGGGGGGAGCGGCTTCGGCAGCAATGACGACGTCATCTTCATCCCGATCACGACCGCACAACAATTTCTTACCGGATCAACCGCGATATCCGTCATCAATATCACCGCAACCGATGCATCCATCATGCAATCCGTGCAGAATCAGGTGAATACCATCCTCCTTAAATCGCATCATATCACCGACCCGGCACTCGCGGATTTCCGCATCATGAACCAGGCGGACATCGTCGCAACCGCATCCACCATCACCGGAACGCTCACAGCACTCCTCGGCGCGGTCGCGGGTATATCCCTCATTGTCGGGGGTATCGGTATCATGAACATGATGCTCACCTCGGTCACCGAACGCACGCGCGAAATCGGACTTCGCAAAGCGATCGGCGCCAAACGAGCCGACATCAGCTTTCAGTTCCTCGTCGAAGCGGTCGTCCTCACTTTCATCGGAGGGGTCATCGGCATCATTCTCGGCTGGATCATATCGACCCTCGTCGAGCCCTATGCCGGATTCACTACGCAGATTTCCTCCTCATCCGTCATGCTCGCGGTCGGAGTCTCTGCAGCTATCGGCATCGTCTTCGGATACTATCCGGCGAGACGCGCCTCAAAAATGAATGCCATCGTCGCTCTGCGCTACGAATGATACGCTCTTGAAAAAATTGTATTTTCGATATAATATACCGTGTGATTTATCAGCGAATATATCTCCATGACCAAAAATAC
The DNA here is from genome assembly GCA_030916685.1 of Patescibacteria group bacterium. The sequence continues at coordinate 1,668 of JAUPWD010000052.1, read as the reverse complement.
GATCATCCTGGTCGACGAACATGACCAACCAATCGGAGAAGAGGAGAAGATGCGCACACACGAACGAGGACTCCTTCATCGAGCTTTTTCTGTCTGGATATTCAATACCGAAGGAGAGCTCATGCTCCAGCAAAGAGCCATCGAGAAATATCACTGCGGTGGGATGTGGACCAATACCTGTTGCAGTCACCCGAGACCCGATGAAACAACCATCGACGCCGCGCATCGTCGCCTTCAGGAGGAGATGGGATTCGACTGTGACCTTCGCGAAGTGATGGAATTCATCTATCATGTCGATTTTCCAAACGGTCTCACTGAGCACGAGTACCTCCATGTCTTCATCGGCCGACATGATGCATCGCCAATTCTCAATCCCGAGGAGGCGAGCGACTTCCGATGGATATCTATCAAGGAACTGCAAGAGGATATCACGATCGATCCCGAAAAATATACGTACTGGTCTCGTCTCACGCTCGAGAAGCTGATTGGAGAAAATATCATTTGAATCAAAAAACGCTCCCACTTTAGGAGCGTTTTTTGCAAAAGAAAATTAAGCGAGAAATAAAGGAAGCACCTCGGCAATCTTCGCCTGAGCGGCCGACATCGACTCGACTTCTTTGCCAGCGTTCATTCCACCAGCCGTCACCACGGATGTCTCGATACCCATGAATTCAAGTACGCCCTTCGCGAGCGGAGTCGCGTGATCATAATCGATCATCGGAGCGATATCATATGCACCACCCGAAGTCTGAATCACGAGACCCTTCTTCCCCTTGAGCAATCCGACGAATCCGGATTCGTTCATCGTAAAAGTCTTGCCGGCCTGCACGACTTCATCGATCCATGCCTTCACCGTCGCGGGGACGGAAAAATTCCACATCGGATACGCGAGGATAACCTTATCAGCAGACTCAAGCATCTCACGATGACGATCGGCGGTTGCCAATGATGCGGCATCTTCGGCAGAGAGTGTCTGCGCCATATAATTCCGCTTTACATAGGCCATCGTCGAAACGGCATCGAGCAGAACCGGCTGATCCTTCGTCAGATCGAGCTCCACCAATTCCACATCGCCGAGATTCGACTTCACTTCTTCATACAACTTTTTCGTATTCGACATTTCTCCTCGTGGGAAGAATGTCACCGCAAGTACTTTTGCCATACTTTTTGTGCTATTATTTTAATTACTCATCCAGTATAAATACTTTACTTTATTTTGTAAAGTATTATACTGTATAAACTAAAGTAAATACTATGGAAAAAGGAGAAAATCACGAAAATTGCCCCGTAGCGAAGGCTCTGGAGATACTCGGGGGAAAACATACATTTCTCATCGTTCGAGACCTCCTAGAGGCTCCCAAGCGCTATGGAGAGCTTTTGACATCAATCGGGGAGATCAGTACCAAGACACTGGCCGAACGACTCATTTTCCTGGAAAAAGAGGGGATTATCACAAAAAAAACCTTCCAAGAAATGCCCCCACACGTGGAATACCGCCTCACGAAAAAAGGGGAGGGCCTCGGCGATATCGTCGCCGCCCTGAAAAAATGGGGCGCTGAAAAATACTGAGAACCTAGGCGACTTCGCCGAGACCAAGTTCCGTACTCTCGTCAGAATACACGCCTTTTTTAAGCGAGAGAGAAACCGATTCCTTATCGAGTTTTTTCG
>JAUPWD010000051.1 GCA_030916685.1 Patescibacteria group bacterium | reverse complement strand
TTTTTTCTTACGAAATTATATTTTATGAGCGAGATACGGGAATCGAACCCGTGCCCTAACCTTGGGAAGGTCATGTACTACCATTATACTAATCTCGCTTCTATAAGGAAATTTTCCCTTTGAAAAAAGGATTTCCTCTGATAGAATATAACAGGCAGACCCCCAGGGCAAGCCCTGGGCTCAATCCCTCTGCGGCTTACCGCAGGGTATTGACCCGATTTTACCAGCACTGCGCTCGGAAATGAAAGTAAACTTTCGTTTCGCTCGCTTCGTTTGGTAATAAACATAATTTACTCTGATAATCAACTGATTCATCCTATGCTCCCTTTTATTTCCGAGCGACCAAAGCTTGCTTTTTTTATCGCTTTTTTCCTTATTTTAGGGATTTCCGGCTATTTCTTCCTTCCCGGATTTCTGAAAAACAACAGCACCGAAATCGCCCGAACCAGCCTCTCCATCATAAAAAATGTTTCCAAGATTCTTCCTATCGAGCCAGATACGAAAAAGGAGATTGATGCCATCAGCACCCTCGTCTCGAAATTTACTGAAACAAATGGGAAAACATATGCCTTTTTTCTCATGCTCCAAAACAACTATGAGCTCCGACCGGGCGGCGGATTCCTCGGACAATATGGTGTCCTGAAAATCAAAGATGGGAAAATCATCTCCTTCGTCGTCGAAGATGCCAACCTCTTGGATCAGCGTATCAAAGATGCTGATATTAAAATCACCCCCCCCTGGCCCCTCACCCGCTATGGCCAGGTCAGACGATGGCTCCTCCATGATTCGAATTTTTCACCGGACTTCCCGACGAATGCTGCGAAAGCGGAATACTTTTACCGCCTCGGTGGTGGCCGCGAACGATTCGATGGGGTTATCGCCATCAATGCGGATGTCCTCAATCACGTGATCGGCATCACCGGTCCGATCACCATTCCTGGATTCGGAACCTACACGGAAGACAATGCCGCCATCATGCTCGAAGAAGATGTCGAGAAGGATTTCCTGGGAGAAGATGTCCCCGCCGAACTCAAACAAAATCGGAAGAATGTCATGAAACGTTTGGCAGCAGAAATCGTCGGACATATCTCAAATCTGAATGACGTAAAGAGACTCGCCGACCTCGGCCTCGAAGAATTGCGCGATAAGAATATCCAGCTCTTCTTCAAGGACGCCGAACTTCAATCCCTCGCTACCAGTGTTTACTGGGATGGGTCGGTCGCCAAGGACTGGAACAATGACTTCCTCATGGTCGTCGATGCGAACATAGGCGCCCTCAAGAGCGACTTTTATGTCAAACGCTCCCTGGAATACACCATCGATTTCACTGGACCGAAGCCTCTCGCGACGCTTGTTTACAATTATAATCACACGGCGACATATGGCGATTGGCGGACCAGTGATTATCATACCTACACCCGGGTACTCACACCGACCGGATCGAAATACGTCGAAGGAAGCCGTCAGAAAACCGGCGGAGTCGGTACTACAAACGATACCACTCTCAAAAAAACTATTTTCGGTTACAAGGTAGATGCCATCATGAATCAGACTCTCCCCACCTCCATCCAGTACGAGCTCCCAGAAACCATCACCGCTGATAACTATCAACTCCTCATCCAGAAACAGAGTGGCACCGGAGATATCCCGGTCAAGGTCACAATGAAAACCGCAGAGGGAACATTCTCACAGGAAGCCATTCTCAAGAAAGATATCCGATTCTCCTTCGTAAAAGCCCAGTAATCACGATAGAATACCGCTATGGAAAACAACCTCTACAATATCCGTCACTCCCTCGCCCATCTCCTCGCTATGGCCGCCCTCGAGCATGACAAGGACGCACTTCTCTCCGTCGGTCCCGTCACCGAAAACGGTTTCTATTACGATATCCGTTTTTCCGAAGGACACATGCCGAGTCAGGATGATTTGAAAACCTTCGAGAAGTCGATGCGGAAACTCATCAACAAGAAAGTTGCCTTTACGAAGCGTGAAGTGAGTACGGAAGAAGCCCGGAAAACATTCGCGGCCAACCCCTACAAACTTGCCATCATCGATGACATCGAGAAGGGAGGCTCCGCGATCACTTTCTATGATACGGCCGATTTCACCGATCTCTGCGAGGGTCCCCATATCGAAAACACCGGCGAAATCGATGCGAAATCATTCACACTCACCCATCTCGCTGGCGCCTACTGGCGAGGCGATGAGAAGAATGACATGCTCACCCGCATCTACGGCCTCGCTTTCAATACGGAAGCAGAGCTCGACTCCTATCTCGCTTCGCAGGAGGAGGCGAAGAAACGCGATCACAAGAAACTCGGGATCGAACTCGATCTCTTCACCTTCTCCGATCTCGTCGGATCCGGACTCCCCCTCTGGACACCGCGCGGTACTATTATCCGAAATCTGCTCGACGGATACATCTGGGATATGCGCGAATCCGTCGGATATCAGAAAGTGGAAATCCCCCACATCACGAAAAAAGACCTCTACGAAAAAAGTGGTCACTGGGATAAATTTAAGGATGAACTCTTCCGAATCACCACGAGAGAAGGTCATGAATTCGCCATGAAACCGATGAATTGCCCACATCACACGCAGATTTACGCGCGTCGTCAGTGGAGCTATCGTGAGCTCCCACAGCGCTATGCGAATTCCACCGCCTGCTATCGGGA
>JAUPWD010000050.1 GCA_030916685.1 Patescibacteria group bacterium | reverse complement strand
TTTCCGCAGTCTCCTTGCGAGCACCCGGTCGGGCGGCGGAAATAGCATCGGCCGCGGTCACGATAAATGACTCCAGGGTGGTATGTGGGTACTCATCGTGATGGCATTTCATCGCATCGATCACGTCCTGACCGATCCCGAATTTCTCGAGAATACGCATGCCGATTTTCACGTGCGTTCCTTCGATTTCATGGTCCACGGCCTTGCCGATATCATGGAACAATCCGGCCTTTTTCGCGACCGCTACATTCCCTCCAAGCTCAGCCGCGAGCGCTCCAGCGATATAAGACACTTCGAGTGTATGATTGAGAACGTTCTGCTTGTAGCTGTACCGATACTGGAGTCGCCCGAGGATATAGAGGAGCTTCGGATGAATTCCCGTGATACCTGCTTCATAGGCAGCAGCCTCACCCGCTTCCTTGATCTTCACGTCGATTTCTTTCTTCGCCTCCACCACGGCCTCCTCGATGCGGGCCGGATGAATACGTCCATCACTGATCAGCTTTTCGAGAGCGATACGGGCGACTTCGCGACGCACTGGATCAAATCCAGAAATCACCACGGTCCCTGGGGTATCATCCACGATGAGCTCCACACCGGTTTCTTTTTCCAATGCGCGGATATTCCGACCCTCCTTACCGATGATCTTTCCCTTGATTTCATCATTCGGTATCTGAATCGTCGTCGTCGTGAATTCGGACACATGCGAACGAGAGTACTTCTGAATCACCGTTCCCATGATATCGAGCGCCCGACGTTCCAGATTTTCATGACCATCTTTCTCGAGCTTGATGATCTTCTCCGCCAAAGCCGTCTTGTTCTCCTCTTCCACGAGAGAAAACAGCTCTTTTTTCGCATCATCCACCGAGAGGCCCGCTACCCGCTGAAGCTTCTCTCCCTGTTCATTTCGCAGGCGTTCAATTTCCTCCTGAATCTTCTTGATATCTTCCGCGCGCTTGAGCAGGAGTTTCTTCTCATTGGCCACCTCCTCATTCATCGCCTCGATCTGCGATTCCCGCTTTTCCAGACGACGAGACTCGCGATTGAGATTCTCCTCACGTTCCTTCTCTTCCTTCTTCGCGTCTTCGAGTATCTGCACGGCCTTGTTCTTCGCCTCGAGAGCGATTTCCCGAGCCTTCACATCGGCCTCATCGATAATCTTCGTCGCCTTGCCTTCCGCCGTAGACAACTGGTTCTTGGCCAGGCTCTGACGAATAACGTACCCGATAGCGCCGCCGACAGCGAGCGCAATAATTCCCACTACCAACACAAAAAAACTTGTTTCCATATGGTTCAAGCCCTCTTTGACAGGCAACGACTGCGACCTTCCGCGACACGTATCGCGTCCGGCTTTTCAAGAAAAATTATCGCGTATGAAAAGAAAAAGCTTCTTCTAGGAAAAAAGAAGGCTGATATGATTCCAAGAGACGATGAGTAACGAAATTCTGATACATGAGTTCGAGGGAGTTACAGAAATAACTCCAATTTTTCTGAAATCGGCAGCTGCCAGCCGAAGAGAGATATATATTATTTACTTCTTTCATCATACTCCGAAAACAAGCTTTTGTCAAAGTGGAAAAGATGCTAAAATGCTTCTAACGAACACGCCGTAGACCGAAATTCTACTCAAAAACACACATGAAACCATACAAACCCGTCGTTCTCGTCGTTCTCGATGGCTGGGGTCTCTCCAATAGCATTCAGGGCAACCCCATCAAAGAAGCCACTCTCCCAACATTCGATAAGATAAGCCGTTTCTATCCGATGGTCGCTCTCCAAGCATCGGGGATTTCTGTCGGTCTCCCCTGGAACACTGCCGGTAACAGCGAAGTCGGCCACATGACCCTCGGTGCCGGACGCGTTATCTATCAGAATCTCCCTCGTATCGCCCTCTCCATTCAGGATGGCACTTTCTTCAAAAATCCGGTCCTCCTGAAGGCGGTCGAGAATTGCAAGAAAAACAAGAGTGCCCTCCATCTCATGGGACTCGTCTCTTCAGGATCCGTACACTCTCACAAAGATCATCTCTTCGCACTCCTCCGCCTCGCCAAAGATCAAGGCCTGGAGAAAGTCTTCGTCCATTGTTTCACTGATGGTCGCGACTCCGCACCGACATCCGGCATCCAGCACATCCAGGAAGTTAATCGCCTCATACAGATGGCTGGTGTCGGAACCATCGCGAGCGTGATCGGTCGCAATTGGGCGATGGATCGGAATAACAACTGGGATCGCATCGAGAAGGCCTACCGGATGCTTGTCGAAGGCAAAGGCGAATACATAGAGGACATCGGGAGCTACATGGAACAGAGCTATCGCAAAGAAATTACCGATGAATACATCGAGCCGGGCCTCATCACGGAACACGGCGCACCCATCGGACTCATCAAGGAAAAAGACTCTGTCATTTTTTACAATTTCCGCGAAGACCGCGCGCGCGAACTCGCCAAGGCCTTCGTCCTTCCGAGTTTCGACAAATTTGATCGACCAAAATTTCTCGACATCAATTTCGTCACCATGACCGAATACGAACGGGATCTCCCGCTCGATATCGCTTTTCCTCCCGAAGACGTCCAGAACTCCCTCGGCGAAATACTTTCCAAAAACAGAAAAAAACAGCTTCGCATCGCCGAAACCGAAAAGTACGCCCACGTCACCTACTTCTTCAATGGCGGAAAGGAAGAGCCATTTCCGGACGAGGATCATATCCTGATCCCCTCCCAGATCGTCGCTCACTTCGATGAAGTGCCAGAAATGAGCGCCCCGAAAATTACCGAGACTGTCGTCGAAGCCATCGAAAAAGGAAACTACGACTTCATTCTCATAAACTACGCCAATGCCGACATGGTCGCGCATACCGGGAATGAGGAGGCCTCCATCGAGGCCGTGGAAGCGACAGACAAGACCATATCCATACTCGTTCCAGCCGTTCTCAAGGCGGGAGGATGTCTCTTCATCACTGCCGATCATGGCAATGCCGAGGAGCTGAAGAAGGGCGCTACCGGAGAAATAGATACCGAACATTCCATCAATCCGGTACCGCTCTGGTTCATCTCCCCGAACAATCACAAAGAAAAATCAACCGAACTCATAACCGCGGAACAGAATGAAGTACGCGGACTCCTCTCCGATGTCGCCCCGACCATCCTCGATATCATGGGTATTACCGACAAACCACCAGAAATGAACGGCGCTTCACTCCGCGAATTATTGGAATAGACGCGAGAACAATAAGCAGTCGACAAAAAAAGTCCCATATCGGGACTTTTTTCATTGTTTTTTGCTGACTGTTAACCGCTATCTGATAACCTTATCCACGATTCCGTACTTC